>BIMP01000016.1 GCA_007996965.1 cyanobiont of Ornithocercus magnificus | reverse complement strand
CTAGGTGCTTTGAAGCCTTCTGGAGGCTTCCGGCGTCGAAGGCCCATTCGTGAAATTAGAGATTTGCCTCCAGAAGGGGTTTTGGCAGCCCTTTCTTGCTTCTCTTCTAATTTCTTGTCCTCTCTTGTTTCTCTTGTGGCTGTCACTCCCTCTGAGAAGAGATGAGTATCTTTGATTTGAGTATATAGAATTTGACCCGCCATTGGTGTCGTTTCGACTGTGACTGGCTTGTCGGCTTGACCCGCCATTGGTGTCGTTTCGACTGTGACTGGCTTGTCGGCTTGACCCGCCATTGGTGTCGTTTGTGTAGAGACTGACCTAGTGCGACGCTTTGATGGCAAGCGAATAGCTGGGATGGTGCGGGGGCTGTTTGCCTCTTCATGACCGGCTGGTAGGGCATACCAATAGTCCCTCCAGTACCGATGCTTCAGTCGTTGCTCACGGCGCAGTAGATCAGCTTCTGCCAATCTCTTCAGGGCTCTCTGTATTGACCGAATGCTTGCCTGGACGTGGAATTCTTGTGCAAGTTGGTCGCGCAGCTCAGCAGCAGGTAGCCGTGTCCAGGCTATGCCATCTTTGTCGATCTGGCCGCCTTTACCGTGCTGGACAACGCGGATCCAGCCGCGGACGGCTCCGAGGCAAAGGCTAGCGAGAGGATCAATTGGTCGGTTCATGGCAGTTTTGTTGTCTTTGGGGGTTGACCCGCCTGCCTGGATACCCTTTAAATGATCAAGCACCGGTTTAGTGCGATTCCTGTTTCTAGAGATAGAGATGGGGTATCCAGAAAGCCCTTCGGTAGTCTCAAGTGCCGAAGGGCTTTCGCCTTTCCAGGCGACCTGGGGCTATATGTAGTTGTACCGGACCCTAGCCCGTTCGTCTAGTCTCTGAAGACTAGAGTTTACATGTGTCCTTAATTCGGCTTTGCGCATCTGTCCACAAGCTGTCAAATTCTACTGCCACTTACTTCCACCTGTAACAGCAGCTAAGACAAGGATCTGGGTAGCTGCTGTGACTTTCCCTGCACTAGAGCTATAGTTCTTACTCCTATCTCTATTAAAATCATATACTTTCCTGCCTGTGATGACTAATCTTACATCTCAACTTAGCTTATTGACCACAATTCTAGATACAGATCACTCTCCCAGTTATGTTGTGGGTTCTCACATAGCCAAGAAGCTTCACTCTGTATTATTCTCAGATCCCGTTTAGTCTGTAGTCAAACTGCCAATAATTACTGTGATAGTCGGTGTTGCTAGATCTTATAGTAATCTACTTTGGCTACTGACATTTAACCATCGTAGGAAAGTGCTAGCATTGCATGACCAGCGGTTGAGCCAAGTGTGCTCCTGCTGCTATGTGAGCAGGCATATTAGGCTGTGAGCATTCTCAACACAACTCTAGGCTTAGTTGCAATCAGCGAGCCAATTAGTATTCTCCCTCTAATTTATAAGGTTTCTAATCATGAGCCGAGCAAGATTAGATTGATAAGCAGGGTTTCAAGCTTAACCTATCTTACAACTATGCTTCTTTTCTGTTGGCTTGGGAGAGAATTTTTATCAATTATTGGTATTACCATTTACTCATTTAAGATTGCAGGTGGCCTGATACTGCTGCCTATTGGACTGAGACTAATCGAGGGAGGAGGTATTGCTCCAACACCAGATCTTGAAGGCAAGAATGTCCACGCATTCGCTCATGTTCCTATTGGTATACCGCTTCTTGCTGGTCCTGCCGCAATATCACTTGTTATCCTTGAAGATGGCGGTGGTATGGAAAACAGAATTATTCTTAGTGCAGTGATAGCACTAATTGCCACAATAATTTACTCAGTCTTTAATCTATCACTGCTTTTTAGGAACTTGATCAACGAGCGTCTTATAGAAACTATTAACCAATTCACCGGTATGCTTCTAGTCTCAATTTCCATCCAGATGGTAATTTCAGGAATTAGGATAATTATGTCCACTTAAAGGCATGTTAGACAGACTCTATATATTCTTAAACTTCTCATGATAGAGGTTCTTACGATTACCCTAAGACAATTTGCTTAGACTGCTTATGGTAATACCTAGAGCTCTCAGCTTAGTCTTCTAGAATGTGGCACTCAGGCTTTTATCTGACTAGTACGATTTCTAGGAAGCCTAACTAAAGATCCTGGTTACAATAGCCTAGTAGGTGAGTTAAGTTAAACTATCTACTAGGCCTTATTAGATTACTTAAGAGTGTTCCCGGAGGTCATTCCTACAAAATACTTAAACTCTGCAAAAGTTAGGCTAGTACTCGACAGCTACCTCAGAATATAATTGTAGTTAACATAATAAGCATTGCGCTGTTTTCCGTATAAATAGAGGATTAGTCTCTAATTTCTCTAAGGAGAGCAAATCTCCTTCAGACCTTAACTAGAGGCAATTACTAATCTGTTTCAGTCAACTACGAGATGTCGGAACCCTGACACCCAGACTTCTCTTAAGACTCGTCCATGGCAGTCAATCCCTACAACTTGCTCTGGGCGCTCTACAAAGCGCTTGCCAGTTTCCGGATCTGCTGGTCTAGGTGCTTTGAAGCCTTCTGGAGGCTTCCGGCGTCGAAGGCCCATTCGTGAAATTAGAGATTTGCCTCCAGAAGG
>BIMP01000015.1 GCA_007996965.1 cyanobiont of Ornithocercus magnificus | reverse complement strand
CCCTTCTTGTTATATACACCTTAAGACAACCAACAGACTTGCCAGTCCTAAAAAAAGAGCCTATGAGTTGATAAACCTCGCTAATAATTCTTTATATGTTACCAGCGTCCCTAATAGAACCCTTTGCCAACCCCAGCCTTTAAATATTAGTCAACGCTTTTAACACAGGCTATTTTTCCAGGTCCAATTGATGCTGGTCAAGCTGTACCAGACTAAATTGACTATTATGGCATCAGCCAGCCGTCTTCCTAACCCTGCCAGCCACCAGTATTTAGAGGTAGCAAAAATTGCTGTTTGACCCAGATGCGAAGCCCAAGCTGAAACCCGAGGCTAGCTAGGCAAACCGCTACAGTCAGCAGAAAGAACTCTAGATTAGACAAGTCAGTTCTCTTAATTCTGTACTATCAGTAGAAAATCATCGCTGACTAAGATCTCCCAGAACCTAGATAGTGAAAGTGATGTCAGTATATTGCTTAGACAGCCTTCTATATCAGCAGCTTTGTCATAAGTGGGTATAACTATCATGAGACTTGTTTCCATATGGCTGCAGTGTTAGAGAGTTGGAAAAATTTCCTAGAGTCTCACCAACAATATGTTTAGATCAAGGGTTGCTAAAACTAAAATCGTCAGCATTGAGAGATAAAAAAATTTTGAGGAGCCGGCATAAAATCTCAAAAATACTTGCTTAGATCTTAGCTTAAGAAAGATTAGTTGCCCACTTATTTGTAACTAGTGTCTTTGTAACTACAGGGCCAACTTGATGTTTACATAAGATGCTCCTTAGACTTACTTTGTCTAGTCTCTGGGTTCAACTACTAAACTTGTTGCTGTTAGCTAACCTAAGAGCAAGAAGTACATTATGCCTAATACGACATTGAAGAGTTGCAGATGCTTAAGCAAGTTATTGTATGTTACTATAACTAGTACCTAAGTAGTCACTACTCTAGCAACAGGCAGCTCTTGCACCAAGATTTGATAAGATTTAAGTCCCATACGATAAATATAATAGAAATGAAAGTGGGGCAGATTGGCTAAGGTAGGGTATGCTATAAGGTTTAGTGGCATAGATGTCATAAAGAATCATTATTTACCCGGCCCTGTAGCCATACATCTTAAAAAGTTTTAGCTGATGTATTAACTGGCTTAATAGCTACCGCTTTTGTGAGGATTTTGGCCTCTTGTCTAGTTTGCAACATGAACTAAGTTGTTGAGCTCAACTTCAATTGATCCAATACAGTCTTGAAACAGTTTAGGCACCATCTTTCTCAAGATTAGTTTGCTCCAGGGGAAAGCTAGTTGGCCCTGATAGTAGAAATTTGCCTACCTAAGAGTGTCGCCCTGCATGCCTGAAATAGTTGGGCTGCAGCCAATAACTAATATCTAGATTGCTTCCAGCAACTGGGTAATGGCAAGTTCTGTTCCTAGAGCTGCTGAGGTATATACAGAGCCCCTAATTAATTGAGAGGTTATGAAGGCCTAGTCTATCTTAAAGTTATATCCTGTTGTTACTGAGCATTAATTTGGTTAGGATCAACTAAAGTACTGGCAGCCTAGTCATCCGCAGTTAGTTTAACTGTTTTTAGTGACAATGGTTATGAGCAGCTTGGGGCTGCTGCAGATTTTGAGGTCTTACTTTACTATAACCCCATGCTAAGGAAACTCTATGGCTACCCTCAGTCATGTCAGGCTGGCAACAAGTTGATTGTTAGCAGTGATTCGGCTACTGCATCTCGCCATTCTTTTCTATCTTGGCTATTGGCTTATCAGCAGATTCTGGGCAGTTAAGGATATGACGGAAGTGATTGATGTAGAGGTAATTGCTAAGGAATTACTCGATAAGGAAGATTCAAAAAATAGCGTGGTACCTTAGAAAGCTTGCTGTATGTTGATGTCTAATTAGTATATAATATGCATTATAAATCAATATTGGCTGTTGTCAAGAGGACTCTGTTAGCTAGCTGGCCTAGAAAGAACAGATGACCATGATAGTGACAATAGCAGCGATTGAGCTTGTTTTCTTCCGACTGCTAGCTTAGAGACTATAAAGATTCAGGATGATAAGACCCAGTGCTTACTAGAGGCTTTGTAAAGCATAACCACAGTTTAACCAACTAATATCCTAATGCTAGATTATACATAAAGTTGTAGCAGTGACTGCAGTGCACTAGGCTAGATTGAAGAGAGGCAATAAACATCTGTCAAGAGTTTGCCATCTTCTCACATCAGATCACCGATTCTGATATCTGTCCGGCGGATGAGAGCAAAGATGGTCCCTGCATTACCACGGCAAACTCTGAGCTCCTCATCTAGGACAGTGATATCGAGCCATGCAGGAAAATTCTGATTGATCTCCCTAAGAATCTCCAATCGTCGTCCACCAGGAAGCATTGGTCCTATCCATCCTCCACGGCGAAAGCTAACTTCGACACGCCTTTGATCTAATACACTCAGGTTAGCTTGCACGCTGATTGCCGCGGCACTCGATAGGAACCCCTTTAGACGTAGGAGATTCATTCCTTGACCCTGCTCCGGGTCTAAAAGCTGGAGATTTTCGAGCCAGGGAGCTTGCTTAAGCCAGGGTTGTTTTGAGCTGCTCCAGCGCAATTCCCAGGCGCCAGCCAGAAATTCCCTATCTTTTCTCAAGTTAGCAGGTTGTCTTGATTCAAGCTGCTCAATAAGTGGAAAGATCCTCTTGTCTTTGGGGTTGTACTGGAGAAGTTCAAGCAAATTCGACCTGGGATTAGTCCCAATTTTCATGGGTCTGGCTCAATGTCAATTAGGATTCTCGCAGACTGCTGACCTGTAGGTGGACAGCACCCAAACTAGTCTAGTAGCGAAGCTTAACTTACTCAGTACAATAAGCAAATAGAACTGACCGGGGTTATAAATGAATGACCCCTGCTAGGTAGTTCAGCTCAGAGTTGAGATAATGAGATTCTAGTTTGTCGTCCTACCATTAAATCTGTGTAGTCAGCATGCTTAACACTGACTATACGAGCTTAAACAAGTGTACAGATAGCTGACTTGGCAAAGACTCCCAGTCTAATGAGTCTTTTCAATACTAGACCTCAGAAATGTATCACACACTCTCTCACTACCTTGTCTGCACATCAAAGCCTCACTAGTTATCAAGACGTTTCCTATATTATCGTAAAGAGCAATCCTTTGCACTATAAAGCTAGTACAGAGCATTAATAGATTGTAGTTTTATTATTTAGCATATCCTAGTGAGTAAACCTCTTATTGATCCACGACAGGTGTGTTGATATATAGACTGCGACAAACATTTAGGCAACCTATATTGGTAGCAATTTAGGACTAACTTCTCTAGACTGTTAGCCTTCATATTGGGTTTGGTTTATAGATATCAAAGGTGTTAAGGCTAGAGCAAATTCGGACTTTTTTTATCTAGTATGTTTTCATCTGGCTGCCTATCATCTTGAAGATTCCATAATGGTAATCGTATCGGTCGCAAAGGGCCTAGTGTCTAAGTACACTAAATTAGGTTGCAGCTGTGGAGCTGGTTG
>BIMP01000014.1 GCA_007996965.1 cyanobiont of Ornithocercus magnificus | reverse complement strand
AGATGCCAGCTAGAGGCTTGGTGAGAGTAGTGGTCATGTGGAGATGCCAGTCGGTTGACACCCCGCCTAAATCTCCCTACGATCTACTCTGATCTGGCCTGTAAGCAACCTGTAACCAGGACTGCCACTTGGTCGGGAGATGTCAACATCTGGTCCCCCAGCGGTGTGCAAAACTTTTGGGGGACTTTTCGCTGTTTGGCGGGCTCTAAGGTCAACTACACTTCTAGCATCTAAACGGATTTAAATTCCAGTCTCACTCCTGTGGATTATAGGAAATAGCTCCACCGAGATTACACGACTGGCAGTGGCCACAGGCATGTATGAACGAGACAGTCACCGAAAAGTCTAGCTAGAAGCTTTGGTCATTGGTCTGTTCTGCGAAGAAGCGGTCACAAGACCGCTGTGGGTTCCTGCCTTGGCATCCTGCTGACTGACTTTCGACAAATAACCCCTATTTCGAGCGGTCAGCGATCAAGACAATGTTTTGCCCACCTACGGTTAGGTTTTGGGCAGGCAGTTGCGGACACGACTACAAGGCTGGCAGGAGCGAAAGGAACGGTGTTGGGCAGTCGATCTAAATCTGCAAGCCATCTAGTTCTTATTCTTAAAGGTTGCTACTGCTGGCGTTGACAGTACATGCCTTGCTAAATCATCTAGAAATATATTATAGCTCTGACAGAGGTAACCTAACTAAGGCTGCACACTACAGTAAGAGCAGGCTGCATCGATAGAAGATGTAGATGGAGTGACTAATGAACTTAGGCAGGTATAAATTTTCCTCACCAGCTTTACTAGACAAACATTTTGATTTAGCTCTTCTTGGGAAGAACTCCCAAGCTTACTAGGGAAATAAATCTTCAGTGCGAAACGGATCGTCTGTTTACTTAACCAGGAACTTAGAGCTAAACTTGTTCTTTCCCAGTCCAATGATTTCTTACTTACAAGAAGATTTTCAGATATCTAGACTTTTGCCCCGATAATCAATGTCGCTGACACTTTCGCCACTCTAGCCAGGCTAGACGCGGGGCTGTCCAGAGACTAGTAGCTACTATCGGGGTGACAGGTACAGCTGCGATTATGATGAAGGCTTGCAATGCATCAATGCTAGTGCTGTCACCTAGGCTTGAACCGATCTGCATCAATGCTAATGCAAGACCACCAACCATCAATGCCCAGAATAAACGGAGAAGCACAGGTGGATTTCTATGTCCACTGACTACCATGGCAGCGGCATAACTTATTGAATCAGCACTAGTAACCATGAAGAGAACAACTAACAACAGACCAGTGGGTATGAGTAACCGGGCCAGGGGCAGCTGTGTGAGAATAGTTAGCAGAGCTGAAGCTGCTCCACCTTCAGCCAGTGGTCCACTCACCATGCCTGCATTCTCCAACTCTAGATAGAGGCCACTCCCACCCAGGATGGCAAACCAGAGGTTCGTGGCAATTGGACAGAGAATAGATACTGTTAATATTAACTCACGTACTGTGCGACCACGGCTGACGTTGGCTGTGAACAAACCCATCAACGGTGCATAGCCAAGGAACCAACCCCAGTAGAATACTGTCCGGTTTTGCAGGCATGGCTATAACTCCTTGCTCCAACCTTTAATTTGGTCTATAGGCTTATTCTTTGTGAAAGCTTGTTTTACTGCACATAAGGGAGATCTTTAATACGTGGGCCTATATACTGAAGATTTCCCTTGAGAATCTCAAGGCTTACTAAGGCTTACTTTGGAAGGTTCCTGAATCTTTTGCTTAAAAGTGACTTGAACTTAGGCACTGTTATAAACAAATGCCTTTGGGTATAATCTACTAGATTAGCACAGTCATATAAATGTAGTATCCTATAGCATACGTGAAGAATATTGATGTTCCAGCAACTAAGATAGCGTTAACTACACCGAAGATACTGAGTAAACCTGGTGTTGACTTAGCTCCTTCGCTATCCCAGTAGGCATAAACTAGGCTTCGGTTCGAGAGCTTCTGACTTCCTAGCTCCCATTTAGAATCAGGGATCAGCTTCTCTCTATGGCTTACCCTGGCTGATTCCTTGCTTACAAGAGTACTAAATCTCTTGCAGACAGCCATCACTGCAAAGTAAGACCAAAGTACAGCAGACAAGCTAACTAAGGTGCTTACCATCTGAAGATCTATGGCTTTAAATATTTAGAGGAGATTTAGCCTACACTACTAAGACCTAATTACCCAGGTTCAAATGCATAAAATCGGTGTAGCTACTGTCACGTAATTATCGAGAAACATCTTTACAGTAAGAGTAGAGTTAGTTTAATAACCCCAGATTTAGTGGGCAGAAAGCTGACTATTTTACTTAATTATAGGTGTAAGCATTGTGCACGAGATCAGCCATTATCTGGGAATTCTTATGGCTCTGAAACTAGTGAACTTTGGTTAGGGTCTCTAGACTGAGGTAGGCCTTAAATTTAGAGATGAGATTGACAATGCATTCAAAATATAGCTGAGTACTGAGGTAAAATGACGTGGTAGATTTAAACCTAGCCTACAATCTTTAGTGGTAGTGCTGCTCACTACTGTATTTACATTCTCTACTGTGAGTGGTGTTCAACGCGGTATTAAGTGGCTTTCAGAACTCAATGTGTGGTTGACTTTAGGATTAGGCTTAGCTATCTTACTACTAGGCCCTGGTTTCTGGATATTACGGCATTTTATAAGCAGTTTTACTTTGTATCTTAGCCATTTACCGCAGATGGCTTTTGCTGTTAATGATACCAACCTTAATTGGGTAAATAACTGGACATCTGTGGGCATGGCTATAACTTCCTGCTCGAAACCTAACCGTAGCTGGGCAAAACTCCATCTCGATTGCTGATCGCTTGAAACAACGGGTATTATAAGACTGTTGAACCAGCACGGTACCTGCTAAGTCTCAGAGTCAGGAATTCAGCCCTATAAAGCTAGTCTTTACTCAAGTTCTTTATGTGCTATAAGATGCTCCGCTAGATTAACACCACTAATTAGTGCACCCTCAGCTCTTCCAAAGCCAGGACCTTCAATCCAATCACCACAGAATCCAACTCTGCTTGCCTTGCACCATTGCAGGGTAGCGGGTAAGGGATAGTTTAGTGGTTGGGAAGCTCCCCAACGCATCACCCCAAGTGATTGTGATTTTTTTAGGCATGCCCCTAGCGTAGGGAGCTCTTTTAAAAGTTGGGGCAGCACTGTCATTAGGTGGTGCTCATATTTCTTCAAAAGCCCAGGTTGACTGTCAGGCGTAATAGTATCACCAGAGTTTAAGCCATGAACAACTAGTCCAACTCGTCCATCGACTTGCTTGTGAATAATCAGGCGTTCAATAGACCATAGGTTTTGGGCATTTGTAGTAAGTATTAACTGACGTGGAAGTTTGGATAATGAAGTTTTTTTATCTATATTGGGTAGCTCCATCATTAAGTTCCAGCGTACAGACGCGTCAACTTTTTCAAGCAGTTTGAGAGCTTGATCAAGCTGTCTGTCCTTTCCAACAGGTATAGCAGTTCTTAATGGTACTTCTTTCCAGTTAAGCATCACTAGAGACCTTGGATGTGCAAGTAACATTCCGCTTAGAACAAGCTGTCTGGCAGTTAAAAAGCAGTTGTTCTGCTCGTCAATGAGTTTCCATAAATCATCTACAAACCTGAGTGACCTAACCCGCTTACCAAAGATGCACAAGACAGATGGTTTTGCTTCACTGATCAGTGACTCACAAAGCGAGGACATTGCTGGATATGCCCTAAGTATTTCGCCTATGAGGTAGCCACTATTTCCGGGGTCAACTAAGCTTCCATATTCATTGAGACCAATAATCTTATCCCATTCACTTCTAAGAATTCCCTGATTACGAAGTGGGTCAAGTATTGCTCTTAACCCTTGACTTGATTTTGTGGTAAGGTTTATGTTAGGTGCTCCGTGATCTAGACACCAGCTAGCATCGCCACGTCGCTGGCGGCTAGCGGTACGTCCTCCAGGACCACGGCCAGCCTCAACAACAGCTATTAACCCTGCATAGCCGATTCTTCTTAGAGAGGAGATAAGTGCACACCCAGATAGACCAGCACCAACAACGGCTAGATTGACCTGATTCATTGTTGTAAAGGCGTAATTTCCTGATATTGTCATAGCTTCTTAAAGTTTAAATAGTTCCTCCAGTCCATGTTAACTTGGTCAGTCTGATTAGGCATCACAGTTTTTCTCGTCAGAGTGGTAGTGAAGACGACAACCAATAGTCTAGATTAACAGATCGACACAAACTAGTAATCTTTCTAATTCATAGCAATACACTTTTCCGCCTATAGAATTTACCTCGGTTGCTGAAATAGCAGCATGGCTATCTGGTTTTTCACCTAGCCATACCTTTTCTTTACACCAACATTAACATAAGTGTGAATTGATCCATATATACTAGAAATGTGCAACAGGTATGTCGTAACTTTATCAAGACCCCGGTCGCGGATCTTAGTAGCTGACAATTTAGAAACTTGTTTAAAGCTGGTCTTTTTTCAAGACTGATTGGTGAAATTGATCCTCTAACTTTTCGATTGCATCACTAATTGCGTGCGCTGGTTCAGTGGCATCTTTCATAGCGTTAACATTGTGTAGATGTCTCATTAACTGCATTGGGTTTTTCATGTACTGCCGAAAAGAATTACTGGGTCTCTCACCAACCAGGCTATTGTCGTATAGTTGCTGTTCATTAACTTCTTGATAGCTAGGTAGTGCTTGTACAAGGGGTATAAGTGGTGAGAAAACTGATGCTGATAGTAGGCTTAGGGCGATGAGGGATGTACAATACATAATGCATTAGACTACAGTCAGTCTAGGATGAAGCTATACTAGTAGAATGTTAGCCTGTTTATGCTTGCAGAATCTTAGGATAAGGTAAGAACCTACATGTAACTATAGTCAATTGGAGGAATATGTTGGGGCTTAGTACCTTGACGAATTGCCGGTCTTCAGACTGGCAATTCTGTAAATTTATTGTAACCCTTCTTGAGAAGAAGGAGATAGACAAGCCGGTCTGGGCAAACACTTCAGGATTTCTGCGGTGACCAGAGAATTACCTGAAAGTTAACCCGGAGTAATAAGGATCAATGAATCACTAGGTAAGGGCCAAACTTCAGATCTTGTTACAAGTACAAATCACATTAGGCGAATATTTGCTATCTGCCATGTCTCAAATTTGCTTTACGTGGACACAATTATAGCAATTGCAGCAATAGCTAGAACTGGCCTTATAGTCTCAGCATTACAGTACTGAGAGCGCAACACAAAGAGGTCCCTTTCCCAATCTTTAGGATCATCAATGATGATTGTTGGAGGTAAGTAAAGAACAGTGATAGTCTTTTATAGATAGCAGTTCTTGTAGAGATCCTTAAGCTCACGTCTTGTGCTATTAAAACTAATGACTTATCTTCGTTATCCCTTAATCTAAAGATATAAAACTAGTCTCTGGCAAGTACTTGTGAGACAAACATAGAGCATTTCTATAGGTCCTTTCACTCCTTTCAAGCAAGTCAACAGCTGTTCTTGGTCTTCCGTGAAGGCTTAGACTCTAAAGCTAGTAACCAGAGTTTTGGCATGGAAGTACTAGTTAACAGCGTTGTCATTAGGATTAGCATACCTAGTGATGTTGCAGTCGTGCAACGCGTAGCTGGCCAAGTACAACGACGGATCCAAGAGAATGACTAGCATCCTCACAAATCGCAACAAGACGCAGTCTCTGCCTGGAAAAGACTTGGTGGGATACGCGTCGATGTTCTCCAGGCTTTCGGCTTATTACAGTACCTCTCTCATTTTAGGCTTTTAGGAAACCATTGCGGCTTGAGTTCTTTAAGTCTAGATACTTATTCCTTCATTAATTAACTGCTGCAAAATAGAGTTTCACTTCGTCCTTGTCTTCGTTCAGAAGCTGGGCAACCAAGATTTTGATTTCTGGACTCTCTGTTAAGAATTCGGGAGCCACCTAGAGCC
>BIMP01000013.1 GCA_007996965.1 cyanobiont of Ornithocercus magnificus | reverse complement strand
CTTGCAGCTAGCTCCTAAACGCAACGCGCAAGAAACTCCACCCAAAACCCACCTGCAACGCAATGGCTTGCACTAAAGCAATAGGGTAAATCATTGCTCTAACTTCACAGATCAGATTGGGTCTTTGTAGAAAATCTTGTCAGCAGCATAGTAATCTAGATGTGGTATACATTTTTATAGCAAATGCAGCCGCTAGACCTTGCTATCACTAGTTTTACAAACGATTGACTAGTAAGCTTTAGATGGGCAAATTTAGCTAAACTAATTCACTGATAAGCTATTGCACGGCATCTAGCATTTACTATTCTGCTAGAGAAGGGGAAGATCTAAGCTGGTAGAACTGCGAGTTCTTAGCCATTCTTTCTTGTCGACAGATTGCACCAAGTTAAGCGTGAATAATCTGATAATTGCTTTTATATAGAGCTGCTTATCTAAGCATGATTAACGAGCTATTAGCAGGACAACTTGGCTGCTAAGTTGGTGGAGTTGCTAATAACATTTAAAGTGTTGTAGATGAGGTTGGGGCAGAGTTTTGCTTTCTGCCGTATCTCCACCGCAATTGGATTTGCGACGTTGTTCTTCAAGGCCCGTTTAGGCAATTGGCAAAGTTGAGTTGAATAGGTTGCGGTCTCTGTAAGGTCGTAGTCCTATCTAACAGTTAGCCCTTGAAGTCATCCTTGTCTTGGTGAAGCATCCCGAATGATTCTCCAGAGCCACAAGGCACTGCAAGCCAAGCCAAAAGACAGCAACACAGTCAATAGGTCAAGCGTCGTCACGAAAGTTCACATTCATGTGCCTGTTCTAACGGGGCTAAGCCCATGTTGCGGGCACTGTCTAGATTTGAGCTTGATCGTGAATGAACAAGCCCTGCTCAGTAGGCGTTGCATGCAATGCATTAGGCACTCCCCGCCGGCAATCTCTCCGCCTGACTTCCATACCATCGGGTTCTGCGGCCTGAGAGACCCTCTAGAGCCTCTCCAGGCCCTGTCTGGTAGGCAGCGGGAGGGGGTATGGATGGGGACTATGCAACCCCTCTAAAGCCGGCGGATAAAGGTTGATGTGCCCGTTGCTCGAGTTTTGGGGGTTTGCACAAGCCTCAAAGCTGCCCACAAATCAACCGGGCAGCGCCCGTCAATTGATCTTTACATTACGTTATGATTCCACCATTCCACGTGAGAGACCCGTGTCTGAACCCAAATTCGGCTTTGTTGCCTTTGCTGAGACCTGGAATGGTCGTCTAGCGATGATGGGCTTCATCATCGGTCTGGGTACTGAGTTGCTCACAGGTCAGGGCATTCTTTCCCAGATCGGTCTTGCCTGATCGGTAAGCGGCTAGAAACCCCATTTAGAGCCCATTTTGAAATGGGCTTCAGCTGGCCTGCCTTTGCAATGAGAAACTCTGCGCTAGCAGCGCTTGAGGCAGGCCCGCAACTCCTAGTGCCGATGAGATTGCTCGCAGACTGGGGCAGCCGGTCTTGATTGACCATGGCTTTCCTTGGTGCGCAAAGCTTCTGGGAACCACCTTTGCCAGAGCTCTGGTGGGGCACTGAACACCCCAGGCTCTAGCTCGGTCTGCCCTCAGCTCTCCCGGTCGGTCTTTACACCGCCGTAGCTCACTTGCTCTGCACCGCAGAAATCGCTCTCTTGCGGTGGTTTACGGCCTACTTGTCATCTCTATCCATCTGCCTTGAAGCGGGGCCATGGGAGGCCGTAAACGGCCTCCTGACAGCTTGTGCCGAACCAGTTCACTCTTCAGGTCAGGATGCCGGTGGCATCCCGGTTCGGCCTGTCGCAAGTCTTACTCAGGGATCTGCAGTGATTCGGCTTGGCAGAGCCTCAGCAGCTCCGCGGCATGAGCCGGGAGGCTGAACGCTGTTGCTCATACCGGCTATCTAGGCCGAACCTCCCGGTTCTTCCTGGCAGGCAAAGGCACTAATCCACTCAGCCTTGCGGCTTGATCGATGTCGATGCCAGTCCCTACTGCGCAATGCCGTCAGTCGATCACCAGATGCTTCTTGCCTCCGACCCAAACCTCCTTGAGAGCTCGTCCCTGGGGATCAAGCCCTATGAGGCGCTCTGGCCTTTCTACGGGTCGAACCTTCCGGTTTGTAGGTGCAAAGCCTTTGGCAGGGCTCAGGCGGCGCAGTTGCAGGCGGTTTTCCCTGGCTGTGTTGCTTGCTTGATCCTTCTTCTCTCCCTCTTGGCTTTCGCCGGCCTTGGCTGACACCCCCTCAGATAAGAAATGAGTTTTCTTGAACCGAGTAGATAGAAAATGAACTCCTTTCTTTGTCGCTTCAATAGGTACTGGATTGTTGCGTTGTTGCGACTGACGTCGGACACCTGAAATCGTGCGTGGCGTGGTCATGTCGGCATCCTCTTGACCAGCTGGCAGGGTGTACCAGTAGTCTCTCTTGTACCGGTGCTTCCAGCGTTGTTCACGACGTACTTGGTTCGCCTCGGCCAATTCCTTCAGCGCACGCTGCACCGATCGGGTGCTTACCCGTACCTGGAATTCCTTTGCAAGCTGATCGCGCAGCTCGCTGGCCGGCAGCCTTGTCCAAGCAACGCCGTACCTGTCAATTTGGCCACCCTTGCGACAGCGGGCAACGCGGACCCAGCCGCGTACTGCTCCTAGGCAAAGGCTGGCGAGAGGGCTAAGTGAGACTACCATGGCAGTTTGCTTGTAGTTAGCGAGGGGGTTGACCTGACTGCCTGGATACCTTTTAATTATCTTGCACCAGTTTCAGTGCGAGATCTAGTTCTTCTAGGTTTCCAGAGAACCCCCCGGCAGAAGTTTTACCTGCCGGGGGGTTTTTCACCTTTTTCGGGCGGCATAAAGATCTTTCCATTCGTACTGAGCTCTTGGCCATGTCGTCCAGTCTTCAAAAATCCAGATTTTGCCATTTGCTGGCTAACCTAACCCTATTAAACTAAATTATTTCGGCTTTTTACAGTGCAGTTGCAGAGCTTAAAACCGTGAAAACTGCTAGTAAGAAGAAACCTAAATATTAGATTCACGACCCGCACTTTTTTCAGCTAGATGATCGCTCTTGCGTTTCCAGACAAGGGATATAGGCACAAGCATTAAACTTTTAGTAGAACTGCTTTTAAGTATTTAGAAACACTTCCTAGATACTTAAGCAGAGAAATTAATGACGGCACTCACAGACCTGTTTCTAGCCGCTAGTGCGGCTAATTCTTCACAAAGCCTTAATAAAGAGAGACGCGTGAGCCGCAATCTTCCGTTACAGTCCCGACCAGGCAGGGCACCCCTGCCCTTCCTTAACCGTCCCCAAGCGGGACCTTCTTCTACGTCTTCATGACCACAACCATCCAACAGCGCTCCGGCGCTAATGGCTGGCAGCAATTCTGCGAGTGGGTCACCTCCACCAACAACCGCCTCTACGTAGGCTGGTTCGGTGTGCTGATGATCCCCACCCTCCTGGCTGCCACCACCTGCTTCATCGTCGCCTTCATCGCCGCTCCACCGGTCGATATCGACGGTATCCGCGAGCCTGTCGCCGGCTCTTTGATCTACGGCAACAACATCATCTCCGGTGCTGTTGTGCCTTCATCCAACGCCATCGGCCTGCACTTCTACCCCATCTGGGAAGCTGCCTCCCTCGATGAGTGGCTGTACAACGGCGGTCCCTACCAGCTCGTCGTCTTCCACTTCCTGATCGGCATCTTCTGCTACATGGGACGCGAGTGGGAGCTCTCCTACCGCCTCGGCATGCGCCCCTGGATCTGCGTTGCTTACAGCGCCCCTGTGGCTGCTGCCTCCGCCGTTTTCCTGGTGTATCCCTTCGGTCAGGGTTCCTTCTCAGATGGCATGCCTCTCGGCATCTCCGGCACCTTCAACTTCATGCTGGTATTCCAGGCTGAGCACAGCATCCTCATGCACCCCTTCCACATGATGGGTGTAGCCGGTGTATTTGGCGGCAGCCTGTTCTCTGCCATGCACGGTTCTCTGGTGACCTCCTCGCTGGTGCGTGAGACCACTGAGACCGAGTCTCAGAACTATGGCTATAAGTTCGGCCAGGAAGAAGAGACCTACAACATCGTGGCCGCCCACGGTTACTTCGGTCGTCTGATCTTCCAGTACGCCTCTTTCAACAACAGCCGCAGCCTGCACTTCTTCCTAGCTGCCTGGCCGGTTGTAGGCATCTGGTTCACCGCTCTCGGCGTGAGCACCATGGCTTTCAACCTGAACGGTTTCAACTTCAACCAGTCCATCCTCGATGGTCAGGGCCGCGTCCTGAACACCTGGGCTGACGTTCTGAACCGCGCCAACCTGGGCATGGAAGTAATGCACGAGCGCAACGCTCACAACTTCCCTCTCGACCTGGCCGCAGCTGAATCCACACCCGTGGCTCTGCAAGCTCCTGCCATCGGCTGAGTTCCTCTCAAAACAAAACCAAACAGCAAGGTTCGGTTTCAGCACACTTGGCTGAGCTGAACCAACCAAGCTGCCAAACAACCCCCTCATCAAGAGGGGGTTTTGTTTTGCTGGCAAGCTTGCAGCTAGCTCCTAAACGCAACGCGCAAGAAACTCCACCCAAAACCCACCTGCAACGCAATGGCTTGCACTAAAGCAATAGGGTAAATCATTGCTCTAACTTCACAGATCAGATTGGGTCTTTGTAGAAAATCTTGTCAGCAGCATAGTAATCTAGATGTGGTATACATTTTTATAGCAAATGCAGCCGCTAGACCTTGCTATCACTAGTTTTACAAACGATTGACTAGTAAGCTTTAGATGGGCAAATTTAGCTAAACTAATTCACTGATAAGCTATTGCACGGCATCTAGCATTTACTATTCTGCTAGAGAAGGGGAAGATCTAAGCTGGTAGAACTGCGAGTTCTTAGCCATTCTTTCTTGTCGACAGATTGCACCAAGTTAAGCGTGAATAATCTGATAATTGCTTTTATATAGAGCTGCTTATCTAAGCATGATTAACGAGCTATTAGCAGGACAACTTGGCTGCTAAGTTGGTGGAGTTGCTAATAACATTTAAAGTGTTGTAGATGAGGTTGGGGCAGAGTTTTGCTTTCTGCCGTATCTCCACCGCAATTGGATTTGCGACGTTGTTCTTCAAGGCCCGTTTAGGCAATTGGCAAAGTTGAGTTGAATAGGTTGCGGTCTCTGTAAGGTCGTAGTCCTATCTAACAGTTAGCCCTTGAAGTCATCCTTGTCTTGGTGAAGCATCCCGAATGATTCTCCAGAGCCACAAGGCACTGCAAGCCAAGCCAAAAGACAGCAACACAGTCAATAGGTCAAGCGTCGTCACGAAAGTTCACATTCATGTGCCTGTTCTAACGGGGCTAAGCCCATGTTGCGGGCACTGTCTAGATTTGAGCTTGATCGTGAATGAACAAGCCCTGCTCAGTAGGCGTTGCATGCAATGCATTAGGCACTCCCCGCCGGCAATCTCTCCGCCTGACTTCCATACCATCGGGTTCTGCGGCCTGAGAGACCCTCTAGAGCCTCTCCAGGCCCTGTCTGGTAGGCAGCGGGAGGGGGTATGGATGGGGACTATGCAACCCCTCTAAAGCCGGCGGATAAAGGTTGATGTGCCCGTTGCTCGAGTTTTGGGGGTTTGCACAAGCCTCAAAGCTGCCCACAAATCAACCGGGCAGCGCCCGTCAATTGATCTTTACATTACGTTATGATTCCACCATTCCACGTGAGAGACCCGTGTCTGAACCCAAATTCGGCTTTGTTGCCTTTGCTGAGACCTGGAATGGTCGTCTAGCGATGATGGGCTTCATCATCGGTCTGGGTACTGAGTTGCTCACAGGTCAGGGCATTCTTTCCCAGATCGGTCTTGCCTGATCGGTAAGCGGCTAGAAACCCCATTTAGAGCCCATTTTGAAATGGGCTTCAGCTGGCCTGCCTTTGCAATGAGAAACTCTGCGCTAGCAGCGCTTGAGGCAGGCCCGCAACTCCTAGTGCCGATGAGATTGCTCGCAGACTGGGGCAGCCGGTCTTGATTGACCATGGCTTTCCTTGGTGCGCAAAGCTTCTGGGAACCACCTTTGCCAGAGCTCTGGTGGGGCACTGAACACCCCAGGCTCTAGCTCGGTCTGCCCTCAGCTCTCCCGGTCGGTCTTTACACCGCCGTAGCTCACTTGCTCTGCACCGCAGAAATCGCTCTCTTGCGGTGGTTTACGGCCTACTTGTCATCTCTATCCATCTGCCTTGAAGCGGGGCCATGGGAGGCCGTAAACGGCCTCCTGACAGCTTGTGCCGAACCAGTTCACTCTTCAGGTCAGGATGCCGGTGGCATCCCGGTTCGGCCTGTCGCAAGTCTTACTCAGGGATCTGCAGTGATTCGGCTTGGCAGAGCCTCAGCAGCTCCGCGGCATGAGCCGGGAGGCTGAACGCTGTTGCTCATACCGGCTATCTAGGCCGAACCTCCCGGTTCTTCCTGGCAGGCAAAGGCACTAATCCACTCAGCCTTGCGGCTTGATCGATGTCGATGCCAGTCCCTACTGCGCAATGCCGTCAGTCGATCACCAGATGCTTCTTGCCTCCGACCCAAACCTCCTTGAGAGCTCGTCCCTGGGGATCAAGCCCTATGAGGCGCTCTGGCCTTTCTACGGGTCGAACCTTCCGGTTTGTAGGTGCAAAGCCTTTGGCAGGGCTCAGGCGGCGCAGTTGCAGGCGGTTTTCCCTGGCTGTGTTGCTTGCTTGATCCTTCTTCTCTCCCTCTTGGCTTTCGCCGGCCTTGGCTGACACCCCCTCAGATAAGAAATGAGTTTTCTTGAACCGAGTAGATAGAAAATGAACTCCTTTCTTTGTCGCTTCAATAGGTACTGGATTGTTGCGTTGTTGCGACTGACGTCGGACACCTGAAATCGTGCGTGGCGTGGTCATGTCGGCATCCTCTTGACCAGCTGGCAGGGTGTACCAGTAGTCTCTCTTGTACCGGTGCTTCCAGCGTTGTTCACGACGTACTTGGTTCGCCTCGGCCAATTCCTTCAGCGCACGCTGCACCGATCGGGTGCTTACCCGTACCTGGAATTCCTTTGCAAGCTGATCGCGCAGCTCGCTGGCCGGCAGCCTTGTCCAAGCAACGCCGTACCTGTCAATTTGGCCACCCTTGCGACAGCGGGCAACGCGGACCCAGCCGCGTACTGCTCCTAGGCAAAGGCTGGCGAGAGGGCTAAGTGAGACTACCATGGCAGTTTG
>BIMP01000012.1 GCA_007996965.1 cyanobiont of Ornithocercus magnificus | reverse complement strand
TGATGAGATTGAAGCAGATGCCAGCGAGGGGTTTTTGGATGCGGATCATGGACCGATGGGTTGACGGTCCGCTTGGACTGGGCTAGTCTTACAAAGCTCTTGTAAAGCTAAAAGGGTAAGGAGCCTGTTCCCTGACTGGGGACCTGTGAGAAACCCTTTCTGATCTCTGGGTAGATTGCAGTCTATCCAGAGATCCAAACAGGTAACACGACCGATTGGGCAGTGCATCACTTCGCTGTCAGGGTATACAGATCACAAGCGGTTTTTAGATTGGAATAGTTAGTTAGCATGCCAATACCCCCCGGTGACCAAACTGTCTTCAAACCCAGATATAACTGTCTCTATACAGTGGTGACACTATGGAAACACAGCAACAGTTACTGCTCTGATTGCCACGGCATCGATTCTCTACTCCGTAACCCGACTTGACAACCGCGAAATCTGTGCCCGCCGGGGGCTGGTTAGTCACCCTCTGAGATCTTTGACAGTTAGCAAAATACACTGGCTAGCACGGAATGTGTAGTCAAGCGGTGATGGTTAGCCTCGCTAGTTCCATCGGAGGAAAAGTGGTCTCATGAAAACTGAGAGGATATGCAGAGCTCGTCGATTGCTTGCATGAGGCTGAAATTATATCAATTATCTACTCCTCATGCTCTGACTAGGAAGCAGCTGAAAAAATGAGGTTACAGAACTCCTCAACCTCCTGGACTTGTGGATTAGTATTGCCCAACTGCTGAGGACTTGAGTTTGAATTGCTTGTCTTAACATTTTCAAGAGTATTGGCAATGAAAAACCGATCAGGCTTGGCACCTTCTAAATTAGATGCCAATAAGTCAATATTAGCTAGCCAGCGAAGAGGGCGGAAGTGCTCGTATATCATGAGCTGCACAGCCTCCGCAGTTTCAAGCACTACTCCACGGACTTCATCTGACCATTCAGAAGCTTCAAGTTTGATCTGACGATCTCCTGTAGACTCTCGAATCCGTAGAATTGTGCAGACAAATACCTTCCACATGTCGTCATACATGTCCTGTCGTCGCATGACAGAAGTATGTAGGAAATAAAGATATCTAAATGTCGCTGATTCTGGCTTTAGCTTGTTGCTAGTTACCAGGCTAAATAACTTAATGCGAGTCTCTGCAAAGCTGCGTCGAATTCTGTCGACTCGGGCTATGGATCTAGAATGAATTGCCTGCCTTCTTGCAGCTATAGCGGCTATTCCAAAGATGCAGGTGAAGCTGACAGACCAGATTGTGAAGAGAAGAATGGGAGTAAGCATTGTTCGCAGCAACCCCTTACTTTAAGCCATTTTCGAGCTGACGCCGAGAGCTCGGTCCGTCTGGGGGGACATTCTTCATTATAATTCGCTCTGCCCTGTCAGGATCCATACCCCCATGAATCAATGCCTGAACTCTGAGAGCCCTGTTGTCATCTGCTAAACGCTGTATGTCTTTCTCCCTTCCCTTTAGGGCTTCTTTCCATCCTTCATCCCGTTGATTTAGCCAGTAAACGAATGCTCCTAATGCCAGGGTCGGAAACATTATAAGAACCCATACACCTGCTGCGCCTAGTGTAGTAGAGACAGTCTGAAGCAAATGGTCAAATGCTTGGAGAACCTCGGACAGGCCGCTGAGATTGGCTTCTTCCATTTACGTAGATTTGGGGCAGATGGGGCCCATTCACTCGAATATAGCCGGAAACGTGTGGAGCGAGCCATGTAGAGTTGCAACTCCAATATGAGAAATTAAGTGGTTGCAGATCTTTTTTATATCGATACTTTCCCCCGAACAACGCGATGCACCTGAGCCGCCGCCGCAATTGCCTGTTCGCAAGCATTGCTGTGAGCGGTCAGGTGATCGCAAACGTTAGGCATCATTGAGTGAACAACAATCGCAGTCGATGAATTAGTTGAAATATTCTCTGGAAGGAGTAAAGAGCTCAGCCAACGTCGTAAAGATAAGCAGGGTGTTTGGAGTCCGCCCTTGGGAGATCTCATTCATCAAGCGAGCCAACAATGATGACGGTGAGCATCAACTCCGCATCATCAAGGGCAAGACATTCACCACCCGCAGTGGGGTCAAGATCGTCGCCTTCATCGCCGCTCCACCGGTCGATATCGACGGTATCCGCGAGCCTGTCGCTGGCTCTTTGATCTACGGCAACAACATCATCTCCGGTGCTGTTGTGCCTTCATCCAACGCCATCGGCCTGCACTTCTACCCCATCTGGGAAGCTGCCTCCCTCGATGAGTGGCTGTACAACGGCGGTCCCTACCAGCTCGACGAGTCCATATTTTGGTTTTAGTTCGAAGGAAGGATTACTCTATTTAGATATTATAATTTTACTCTTAGAGAAAAAGAAATTCACAGCTCTCAGATCCATCATCGGCTACAAACATTATTCTTTTCTTCTGCTTTTGCTGGTCTTTCAACACGATATATGCGTTAACTACCCGTCTAACTATTTCCGTACTAGATATAGTTTCTTCCCGAGCCAGTTCCTCCAAAAACGTTTCCCTCTCCTTTTCGTTCAGGGTCATGTAAAAACGAGAATGTTCGGCCATCTAGGTAGCTATTGATTTGGAAAGGTATCTATAATTAGGTTTATCTTTTTACTTCTGTCGAAGTATTCTTTATCTGCCAGAGTTAAAGGTTTAACCGGCCTGGACCCCCCTACCCCCCTATGGGTTGATACTTATCGTTTTCCTCGCTGAATCTAGACAAGAAGCCTTTCAGGTATCGAAAGGCTTCCGGCTACCCTGCCCTCCCTCACATGCCTCACTAGATCTAGACTAGTGCAGTACGAATTAACAGTACTGGGAGTGGTATACACCGCCGGCCTCAAATTTGGGCAGTGGTGTGGCTGTCGTAGGACGACCGAAGCAATCTTTCCACGGATGACACTTTGGAGGATTGCAATCTCCTGACCCAAGGCGGCCCAAGCGAACCTGGGACTTAACCCAACGCCCCGAGGAGCTAGTCGGCGGTACTGGAAAGATACGGGATATCTTCCGTAGACGGTAAAGGCAGGCTGTCGCCTTGATACGGTTGCTATACCGCTTCCGTACCAAGTCTCAAGAGAGAGAGCTTCGACTCTTTCCCCTTATAGGGGGCTCTGAACTAAGTAGCGCAGTTCAACGCCTGTGAATCAAGTCTTAGCTTGCTTTAAGTGCTCTAGCAGCACGACGCTGCTCTAAGTTCAATCCAAGAGCTAGAGAGGTGATCGACGCTTGGGGATCTTCGAGTTCCCATCGCAGCAGCCAAGAAAAAGCGGGGAACACTCAAGGCAGTCTCGCTTGACCCATGACCCGCGACACCCACATCGCCCTGTTCCTGATGGGGGAACTCGTTGCAGCCCTACGCGCCAATGACCCTGATGCCTTCAAGCGGTGGCTATCTGGAGGCGTGCAAGACCTAGGGGAACCAGTGGTGGTGGAGTTGCTGCTGGACTGGTTTTACTCGTTCCTGACTGCGGAAGAGCAGGACAGGCTGACGGCTTGGCACCTGGGGGTGAGCCTGTAATCCTTTTGGGGGATACGAAGCCCTCTTATAAGCTCGATTTCACACCAGTTGAGGGATATGGATACAAGGGATGCCTGAAGACAGTCAAGTCTTGCAACTGCTCTTTCAAGACGCAGTGAACCTTACATACACAGAAGCAAACTAATGCCCGGAGCCCCACTTACACCCAAGAAAGCTGCAGAACGAAGAGCGAAGTGGATAGACGAATGCTCAAAGGTTCATAACAACAAATATGGCTACCAAAAGGTTGTCTTTGTCAATAAAAAGTCGGAAGTGATTATCAGCTGTCCAAGCCATAGCGACTTTCTGTTAACACCGCAAAAGCATTTGGATGGCAGAGGCTGTGAGAAGTGCCCACAACCCAAAAAGGAATCTAGGAGTGCAATCCAATACAAAGGAGAAAAATTCAATAGCAAAGAAGAGCTCGCGCGATATCTGGGAATTTCACGTCGAACCCTAAGCAATAGAATCCAGGATGGCTGGCCAGAAGAAAGATGGGGTTTAAGGCAAAGAAAAGACTACAAAAATATAACGTACAAAGGTAAAGTTTTTGCAACACTGAAAAGCCTTGCGAATCATTTAGGCGTCAACAAGCGCACCCTTCTAGGAAGGATTGAGCGAGGCTGGGCTCAAGAAGACTGGGCGCAAACGGCAGAGGAGGCAAAAAAACATCGCGCTAGGCAGCATCATGAAATAGCCGAAAAAATTGCCGAAAAGAGTCGCTTCAGGCTTCATGGCTTGTATAAAGGCTATTTCACCAATACAAGAATATTTTGCCTAACACACTACGAAATCCACGAAGCCAAGCCTGCAAATATACTGTCGGGGCAAGGCATTGAATGCTGCCAAAAAGCATTTATCAAGTCAAATCAAATTTTTCAGTCATTTACCAATGAAGAGTATGACGAAAAAATCAAAGAGTTTGGCAAAGCCAAAAGAATTGATGATTACATAAACAACTCAACTCCAATCAGGCACCTGTGCTTGCTACATCAAGAGATTCACCCCGTTCTGCCTGCAAGTATTTTGAGCGGACGGGGCATGAAGTGTTGCTGGATTGCATCATCAAGAGCTCAGGGGGAAAGAAGAAAATCGAAAGCAGCGCAGGAATTGAGCGAGGTTTTAAAAAGAAAAAATCCTACAATCGTTTGGGTGGGAGGAAACTACAAGGGTGACCGAGCAAAGTTAGATTTTCACTGCCTTATACATGACGAGGTCCATACAGCGTCACCCACGAACGTCAAGCAAGGTATGGGTCTTAAATGCTGCCATCGAGCCGCGTCCGTCAAAAGCGGTAAAAAGATGGGGCCTATCAATGGCGGGCAAGATGACAATGTTTGGCGAGCACTTTGCAATCAATTAAAAAGACAGAAGCGCAAAAACACATTCTTGTATTTGTATGAGTCGCCTTTTGAGGGATTCAGCAAATATGGCATTTCTTCCGCTATCGAAAGACGGGCCAAAGAAGGTGAATATGGTGAACAAAAAATAGAACCCCATTCATACCCATTCAGAGCGGATGCCGTATTAATTGAGCAAGCATTTAAGTATGGATGGGGAATTGAGCCTCCAGAGGGAACAGAAGGATATGTGGGCAAGACAGAACTCACTAAGTTAGAAAGCGATGAATTTGAAGTCATCATTGATGAACTTGAAGATGTGTTGCTGAGGATGGGCAGGTGGGATTTTGCAGACGAATATTGTGACCCATATGAAGTGAAAAAAGCTAAGCGGTTCCTGGGTCATCAATAAAACGACCCCTATCAGTCAATCGTGTAGTACTCACAGCAACTCCTGCTTCAGTCCTGATCGCCAACTGCTACGACGGCGATACCTTCCGTAGCAATGGAGGGGTTTTCATTGCCACCTAACTGCCTTCCAAAAATCTGGTCAACTGCGCCTGAAGCTTCAAAGCTCCAATAGCATTTGAGTGTTGCTTGTTTCGGATGCTGGCTTTGATGATTTCATCCAGCAGGGCTAGGTGCGTGCCAAGGAAGTCAGATCGTTCGACTGAGTAGTTAGCCTTGATGATATCTCTTGCACGTTGCAGGTACGTCTGGGCTTGTCGGCTAGTGACCCCCCATTTTTCAGAGCAGAAACGAAGGATGTAGCTGCTTGTTTTCGCCGACGACAACATTTTGACGACAGTGTGAATCCGCCGGTCTATCTCTGCTTTATCAGATTTCTTTGCCATGCCCCAATTATGGCTGCCCTTCCTGGGTGAAATCGCTGCGTTTGCAGCCAATGATCTTGTCAGTGGGAGTGCGAATGACCATGAGGTCTTTGTCGCGAGTTTCGCCTGTTTATGTGTCTATATTAAGTAGGAGCATAGGAACAATAGGTCGGTAGCAGGGATACCCATCGAGACAATTGATGTCATTGGCAGCGAGCGACTGGCCGTGTGGTGTAATCAGAACCCCGCTGTGTGGTTAGTTATGGTGGCCGACGAGATACAGCCAGAAACACTTCTCCCGCTACGCAATGCCGTGGCGCGGGCAAATGAGCGTATTCGCTTGGTGGCGTTGGACACTGCTCGACACCAGAGCCGGCTAGCATTCCGGCTCTTTCTGTGGATCCCATTGAGTTCGTCAATGGGTTCGTACGCCTCGCGAGGCTTGCTGCCAAGACGCGATCGCTCACGACACAGTGCTCAATGTTCATGGCCTTCTCAGCCGCGACGAGATCCGTAGATTTCTGGACGGCACGCTAGGCACCGGGGACTAACGACATGCAAGCCGGAGGAAGATCAATCGTCTGTGATTTTTCTTTGGACTTGAAACCACTTGCGATAAATTTCAAGAAGGTTTTGTAGCACTTCTCCAACATCTTTGGTTTCAGTTCTTTTCTCGTCAGTTTTCCCCTCATCTTTGATCTCAACTTCAACATAAAACCCGCTAGGTGGCCCTTCGTCAAAATTCGAAACCTCATCTATTGGCGGATAGTCGTCTATGCTTAGTCCGCTACTGCGACTGGTTCCCATAGGGTTCTTCAGCAGATGCTTCGCGTTGTTGCTTAATTGTCTTATGATTTTAAAGTCATTATTTTTGAAGATCTCATTGTAAAATTTCTGTTCTGTGCTTTTTGCTTCTTGCTTGTGGTCGTATCCTGGGGCAATCCATTCGCGTAAATGATTTAAGCCTAAGATCAAGAAAAATACATCTTCAATCTGCTTAGCTTTACCGCTTCGATAACGATTGAGGGCGATGTCAAGACAAGTAAAGAGCTCCTCCGCAGTATAGTGGAATATCCCTTTGTGTTCAGAACTTTCCATATAACCGAGGTATTTAGGCGATGACTATGTGGGGATGATTCACCAGTAGTCAATGGCAACGGTTCTTAAGTTACCTCACTCATCACGAAACAGGCACGGAGGAGAGTTGGTTAGAGGCAACTTGTCCTTCACCCAAAAAAGAGGAGAGCCCTCCTTCAAGGGATGAGAGACGGTCTGTCTAGCGCTTATGCATAGTTCAACTCTTTTGCAATATTGCCTTTGAGGCATTACCTCCTGCAATGGAACTGAAAGAACATGCGCGAGGCAGTCAGTTGCCAACATCTACTGCTGTAGCCGCTTAGTATATGCCTTACTCATCGATCAGACGGTCTCTAACATGGCGTACAGCATCCACCGAGAGGATACAGGAGACTGCTATGTCAGGAATCTAAGGAAAGATTAGAGAAGTGGAGCTGTAAGCCGCCACTAGCAAAGCTGGAGAGAATCTAGACTCTTTGCTCACTTTTGGACCCAGAGATAAAAGCAGAGAAAAAATATATATACTATGTATACAGAGAAAGAGAGAGGAGTATCAAATAGCCATTACAGACATTTAGATAACTAAAACTATATGCGAAGTCTAAAATCTGTTTTGGGCTTGTCGACTAGAGATTCCGCGGTCCGCCGAAGACCCTCACTAAGCCTTTATCCAAAAGGACCCATGCCTAGCCACCTTCCTATTCATTAAAGGGAAATATTTGGGTCAGCTGCCACCTCTGGCTCCGTCAGCTTCTCAAACCATGCTCGCTGCAGAGCAGCCTCTGCAGCACTTGTAGGCAATGGCCCCAGTCTAATTCTGTACTCATAAACTCGGCCGCGATCTCGACCAGCTCGCCGCGACTCCAAGCGGTAGCCACAGAGCCTCAGCAAACTACGTAGAGTACCGGAGGCTCGCTTGCCTGGACCAGCTCCTAAAACCTGCCTCGTATCGCTGCGGTGTATCTCGGCCGTAGCCTGCAGCTTCAGTAGATTCGGATCGTTGGCGGCAAACCACTCTTGACAGTTCAACCAGCTAGGTAGACCGAGTGCATCGGCAGCAGCAACCTTGTAACCCAGCAGCTCGCGGACCAGGTCCGGCAGCCACGCACGTCCACTTGGAGCTAGCTGCCGGCGGTAATCCCCTGGCCCGGTTTGCAGAGCAGATTAGTGATCAGAGCAGAATACCACAGCTGAATGAGTCGGCCCTGGTACTGCCTTAGAGAGTGAGCGCTTCTTTTACTAATCCTTGCCATAGCCTCACAGCTTGATCAGGTCCTCTCAAGGGACCCGCTATGGGGGAGAGGAGTTCGCTTTTTGCAAGTCCTACTCTTTGCTATCCGCTTTAT
>BIMP01000011.1 GCA_007996965.1 cyanobiont of Ornithocercus magnificus | reverse complement strand
AAGAGGCGGTCAAGAAGGGAGAGACAGACAAGACAAGAAGCGGGTTAGAGCCAGATCAATGTTTTAATAAGGGGGGGCAACTGAGACAATTGCGAAAGTTGCAGCGCAGTAGTGCAAAGGGTTTCAAGCCAACAGTTTCAAGGGATCAGCAGACTCAATTTGTGCAGAGGCCTGAGCAAACTGTAGGTATTGATAAGCAGGGAAGGACCATCAAAGAGGTTTGGGTTTCAGGGTTTAGATATCTAGTGATTGACTAACTACGTCTAGACAATTGACTTTGGGCAAGCAGATTAGAGCTAATTACTACTATAAATAGTCACAAATAATTTACTATGGATAACTTAATAGAAAACCGCAAAGTTATTCTATGTCTATCCTGCCATAACTTTTTTAACCTAATAAAGCTGGGGTATGCATCCCTAATAAGTCAGGAATACCTGTTGGCCTATTTAGAAAGCTGTTTCTTTTATAGATGCTCATAAATTTACTGGTAAAGCTGGATTAGGTGCCAAAGTAACAATACAGATAGACACAAATTAGGGCAGCAAAATTCATATGGTTGAATAATCTTCTCATCACTAAAGCTAATACAACTGCTTTCCGCTCGTCATTGCAGAAAATTCAACCACCTAGGTAAGCCATATCAGCATGGGTAGGGGCAGGCTGGGAAGACTGTCGATATCTTTCCTCGCTATAATGATCATTACGGCGAGACCATAATGAGGCCATAACTTCCATAAGACCTTCAAGATCAATTTGAGGGAATAGCCAAGGGCGTAGGCTATTAGCTTTATTAGAGAATAGACATGTGTAAGCACTGCCATCAGCTGTGATGCGTAATCGATTACAGTCACTGCAAAATGGCTTGCTAATCGAGGCAATTACACCAAGGGTGCCACCGCCGTCGCGATAGCTCCAACGCTGGGCTGTTTGTCCTGGTAGGCGTCCAAGCGGTTCTAGGGGCCAGCGTTGGCTGATTGCATGCACCATTTCTGCTCCACTGACTACCTGATCATGAGTCCAGCTATTGGTTGTACCTACATCCATGAATTCAATCAGGCGTAGCTCTAGACCTGCCTTACGTGCCATGGAAGCAAGTGGAATCAACTGGTCATAATTACGTCTCCGTTGAATCACACTATTAATCTTCAGTTGGCTTTGATTAGGATCAAAACCTGCATAACGTGCGTGCTGTATTGCTTGATAGACTTTACTCAAAAAGATACTTCCAGCTTTGATACCACCTTGCTGTCCAGACATTTCAGCTGCCCTTGCTGCTTCTACTGCGTCTAGGCTGATCGTAATTCTGTCCAAACCTGCCTGTCGCAACGAATGGGCTTTGGCTGAATCCAGCAGTAAGCCATTAGTTGTTAGTGTTACTTCTTGCAAGGCCGCCAGAGGATCGCCTAGCTGGTAGCGACGGTGACTTACTTCTCTTAGCAGAGGCTCAAGCTGATTGCTAAGTAGAGGTTCTCCTCCAGTGAGCCTAAGTGAATGAGCACCTAGTCGACAAGCAGACTCAATTAATGCAAGTCGCTGGTCAATACTAAGAGGATTGCTAACTTCATAACCATCAGGTTTACAGTATGGACATGCCAGGTTACAGCGAGCTGTCAATGACATGCGCAGAACACCTAATGGGCGAGATCGCTGGTCATACACCGAGGAAGGTGGAATCATTTCTATAAAGCTTCCAAGTCTTTATAAGAGTTGGCATTGACTAACTCAGCAGCAGGCAGGGTCGCACGCCTGTAGCTAATCGTCATCAGCCAATCTAGCCAACGTCCTTTACCCATTGCCAGTGAGGTGTCCAGTGCCTTTCGATTGCAGGGACTGCAAGGGTAGATTCCCAGCAAAGGTTGCAGACATTCCCCATCATCTGCCACAACTGCCATTGACTCTTGCTCACGCCAGATTTCCATCAATTGTTTAAGAGTACGTACCTCAAGACTTGGCATGTCTACTGGTAGCACTAACAGAGTATTGCCTTCACTAGTAGAAAACATACTCGCTATAGCTTGCAGTGGGCCTGACGGTGGTAGAGACTCAGGGACAACATGAATACCAGGGCGATTAGCTACATGCTCGTGGTGGAGATCATGACCACTTAGTAGCCATACCTCAAGTCCAATGGCCTGAGGTAGGCTAGCTGCTCGCTCTAGCCAGCTACCTCCAAGTGGATGGGGCAATAGGGCTTTATCGCAGCCCATGCGTTGGCTAGCACCACCACAAAGCAAGCAAGCCTGTAAATTGCTGTACAACCTAGCAATCCATTGACAACAAGATACAGTACTGCCAACCGGACTATTCCTATCTTAAGCTAAGATAATCTGAAACTAGAGAGCATGATGATAACTGCAGTCAGCTTATCAAATTTCTTAAGGGGATATTAAATTGTTGAGTTCGCCACGTGCTGTTCATGCTTACAGAAGTACTTCATTCAAAGCTGCTTTCAGGTTATGATGATCATGGCCAGGACAAGCTAACTTAAAGAGAGCAAAGCGCTCTAGCTCTGTTATTTTCGCCCACTGATCCAAGCTTAGAGAGGTGCCATACCGTGTTGCAGCTTTGGAAAGAAGTGGCGGTAAGTGAGTTGTTAATTGCCAAGGCTGCATGGTGGCTGGAGGCAGGTTATTAACAGTACCGTCAGGCATCGAGCGCGTGCAGTTTTGCAAGTGATCACGCATACGAACTAGAGCCTGCGCATCATCAGCCCAATCTACTAGCTCCTGTCGCTGCTGTTGGGGCAAATATAGCCAATGGCTAAGCTTAAGCTTGACCCCTATCAAGTCAAGCTTGCGACGTACACAAAGCGGTATACAGCGCCAGTTACCAGTAAAGTCTTCCTCGAAGTGAAAACAATGTCTGGCCTGATTAGTAATTATGGCCATTAGGCATTAACACAAACTCTAGGCCTAGGTTAGCATACAGGACACATAATTGGGCGAAGACTTAAGTTAAATACACTGGTCAGTTTATCAAGGCTAGTTTGAGCTTTATCAAATCTTAGGATATGAATAATCCTTTAAGATAGTTATGATCTATTTATCAATAATTAGGTAGTATCAGGCCATATACACAGTCAGGATCTAGGTATTTAAACCCTTGCAGGAGTTTTAGGCCTCTACAGAGTTCCTGGCCGTTCGATTATGTGGCCATACCGTCGTTGAGACTATATTCTTACAAGCAGGTAAATACTACAGTCTGTCCCTAGCAAGCGTCTAAGTTAGCAGATCAACTATGCAGATCAAGACAATGGAAAATAGCCTGACACATCTGACTAATAGTGGTGAAGTACACATGGTCGATGTAGGAGAACGTGCTGTCAGCCGACGCGAAGCCCTAGCTGAGGGGGCTTTGCGCATGAAGCTATCTACGCTAGATGCAGTTTTGCGAGGTGAGACATCCAAGGGAGACCTGCTGGCAGTAGCCCGAGTGGCAGCAATCCAGGCTGCAAAACGTACCTGGGAACTAATACCGCTATGCCATCCTCTCTCCATCAGCAGCATAGAAGTGGCCATTACCCAGGACCAGGTATTACCAGGATTACGATTGCAAGCTAGCTGCCACACCATCGGCCAGACTGGTGTGGAAATGGAGGCGATGACTGCTGTCTCAGTTGGTCTTCTGACTATATACGACATGCTTAAAGCCATAGAACCAAGCATGGTGATTGACGGTATTCGTCTAATGAGTAAGGAAGGTGGACAAAGCGGTACCTGGTCGCGCATGGAGCCAAAACCATGACACCAATATCAGCTGAAACATTTGGCCATAAGGGTCTAACCCTATTTGAGGCTAGGAGACAACTGATTACAGCACTTACTAGACAACAAACTAGCCAAGCAACCTGTCAAAAAACGGAACGAGTTAGCTTGGACCAATCTCTTGACCGAGTCACAGCTGAACCAGTTCTGGCACAAGGCACCGTACCTGGATTTCGCGCTTCAATTATGGATGGCTATGCTGTTGGACAAAGTAACAGGCCTAACCCAGGAGCAGAGTGGTTATTAGTTGGCTGTGCAGCCCCCGCAGCTTCCTATGCCGGTAGGTTAGATCATGGCGAAGCTATACGCATACTTACTGGTGCGCCACTGCCTGATGGGGCAGGTTGGGTTCTTCCTCAGGAATTAGTAGCCGTAGATGAAAAGCGGAACACAATCCAGCTCATGGGTAACATCTCTACCAATTCCTGGATTCGGCCAGAAGATGAAGAATGCCGCTGTGGCGATACCCTACTACCTGCTGGTATGCGCCTGTCACCTGCAGATCTTGGGCGCGCTGCAGCTGGCGGTGTGCATATGATTCGTGTGGTGTGCCAACCCCGTATTGGCATGTTGATCAGTGGAGACGAGTTAGTACCTGTAGGTGTTAACCGGCCATACGGTGGAATTTGGGAAAGCAACAGTACTTTGCTCGGCAACTTGCTTTGTCGGTTAGGATACAATATCAGTCATCTTCGGATCGTAGCAGATCAGCCTAATACCCTGCTACATACACTCACTGAGCTTGCTGACTCTTGTGATGTAGTGGTTAGCACTGGTGGTGTCTCAGTCGGTGATAGCGATTGGATACGTCCGCTAATGCAAGAACTGGGTTCTGTAGAATTCTGGAAGCTGTTTCTTAAGCCAGGTCGGCCCTTTGCTTTTGGATGGATTGGTGATCGGGTGCCGTTCTTTGGTTTGCCAGGTAATCCTGTCGCTGCTGTAGTTACGGCTCTGCAGCTTCTCTGGCCTGCACTACAGATGCTAGAAGGTCAGGCCATCCTTGAGCAGCTGCCGCGGCTACAAGTTCAGTTAGCTGATAGGCTGTTGCGTAAGCCTGGTCGACCAGAGTTAGTACGGGCCCGCCTAGAAAGTGCCGATGATGGCAGTTTGCGAGCACGAATTGAAGGCTCGCAGTCTTCCTCGCGCATTGGCTCACTACAAGGTGCTGATTTGCTGCTGGAGATTCCTGCCGAGTCCGAGTTTCTAGAAACAGGTACAATCCTTTGGGCTCAGCTCTTGCGCCGTGCTCTGTTCTGATCTCTATGGTTAGTTGAAGGCATTAACGAGGCGAGTCTATCGCGTTTCACAGCTCCGTATTATCTGTTAGCCACCTACTTCGGCTATCACAACACTCTCGTTTCCAGAAAGGTGCCTCATGCTTGAGCGATTCTAATAAAGCTGTGCAGCAGCGTTGGGCTTGCCCACGGTGGTCTGCTGCCACTGCTACCAGCAAGATCACCTCGCCAGGTACAAGTTGCCCAACTCTATGTACTACTAGAGCTGAGATTGCTTTGTGCTTCCGTAGCAAGACCTCAGCACTCATATGAATTTGCCGCTCACACATGCCCGGGTAGTGAGTGAGTTCTAGAGTCTGTAGAGGATTACCCTCCCAGCTTTGATCACGCACCCGACCAATGAAAATTGCACTTGCTGCTGCATCTTCTAGCCAGTTATCTAGACTCTCCCAAGGAGAAAAAGCCTCTGAGGAGATTAATACCCGTGTTTTTTGACTCATCGCTATTAATCTCGTCAACCTCCCGTGAATGGTGGTAGGAAAGCAACTTCGTCACCAACAGATACTGGTTGATGCTTATCTACAAGCTTCTGATTGATTGCTACTCGAACTTCTGCAGGAAGAGGTCCAAGAGCTAATAAATTCCATATATCCACTGCCGCAGGTCTCGGTACACCACTAGGTAATGTCATTAATCGCTCTCCCCATCCAGCTTGGTCGCGTAGTGAAGCAAATAGCAAAACTCGCAGTGATCCGGTAGTTGCTTCGTGCATGGGAGTTTTCATGAAGAGTCTCATATAGTTTTAGCGTTGCAACCAGCAATTTTCTGCTAGTCCTGGCTCTCTCTATTGCTTTGCTGACCATCTCTGACAGTCGTACCTTGACCGAAGACACTAGCGGCGAGTGTCTACAGCAAAGGCTGGAGACTGCAGGCCATCATCTATTGGAAAGACGCCTTGTACCCGACAATCGCTACTTTATCCGTGCTGAACTGAGTCGTTGGATCGCTGACTCTGATGTGCAGGTAGTAATCACGAGTGGTGGTACTGGCCTTACTGGGCGTGATGGCACACCCGAGGCAGTGACACCATTACTTGACAAAACAATTGAGGGCTTTGGTGAGTTATTCCGCTCGCTCTCGTTCAGAAAAATTGGCACCAGCGCAGTTCAGAGTCGTTGCCTGGCAGGTGTCGCTAATGGAACTTTGATCTTTGTGTTGCCAGGCTCACTAGACGCTGTAGAAACTGCTTGGGATTGTCTTATCAGATCTCTGCTAAGTTCAAGTACCCAGCCTTGCAACTTAGCGCAATTGTTGCCTCGTCTTACAGAAAAGACCAGCTGATCTAGGTGGCAGTCCTTACTTCTTTACAGGTAGGGGAAATACAGCCGTGCGCTACCAGTGTGGGCCATTAAGAATTTTACAGCCCGTCTAGATAATGTTCAACTACTTTTGGTCTGACAATGTTGCCCAGATGAAGTATTGCTTGGAAAAGTTTTTCAGACTATGTGTATCTCATGCGCCTAGCTACACTCTGAGAGGTTCCTCGTCAACGAACACAATCTTAGGTTAGCTTCCCAAATCTGTTGCTTGAAGCTTTTTGATACTGTATTGATCTCATGATTATTAACCTGCTCAGCTAAAGCTTAAGCAAACTTCAAACTGAAGCCTGTCTTATGTCTGCAGTGTTGCTAAGACCTCAGAACTTAAAGCTTCTGAATAGTATTGGAGCACAAGCACTAGGATTATAGGTGTTGTGGCCAACGATTTATATAACAACTTTAAGCATGACTGCTAACAGCAAAACTCATATAGAGGTCAAGTTTAGTCAACATATCGATTTTACTAGTTAATCCAAGCTTGGGTAGTATCTAGTGCATAGTTTTGAAGCTTTGCAGAGCTCGAACTCTACTATTCACGTTACTGAAGACTGACTCGCAAGCAACAGAGTCAGCAACCATCTTAATAGCAGTTTGCCTAAGATAAAAGCACTAAAGCTATCTATAGCTTAGCATGTGCTCCTCTAATGCAGACAACGACTCTGAGCAGAAACCTAGTTCGCTGCCGAGACTTTCCTCTCCCTCTGCTACAGAAGATGCTGTCAGCGGTGGCGGCTTCCCACTGATAGATGGATGGGCCCGCGCTACTCTTTCTTCTAGTGGTCCCAGGCTGTGGAAGACACTTAATCATCAGAGTGCTTGCTTGTCTTGTGCTTGGGGAACTGGTGGCCAAAATGGTGGCTTCAGCGATGAATCGGGTGAACCGCTACAGCGATGCCTCAAGAGCGTTGAAGCCATCAGTGCTGAGCTGCAGCCAGCTGTGCCTGTCTCAACATTTGCTATCAGAACTATAACTGAGCTACAAGACCTTGACTCTGCTGCATGTGATCGGTTGGGTCGTCTCGATCAACCCCTAATCTACCATACTGGCAATGCGCACTATGAACAGATCAGCTGGGAAGAAGTATATGCTCTCACTGCTAGTGCTTTCCGCTATCCACAGCCAGAGCGCTTAGCATCATATAGTTCTGGTCGCTCTTCCAACGAAGCAGCCTATATGCTGCAGCTGCTCTTGCGAGCTCAGGGTTCCAATAACTTGGCTGACTGCTCTGATCTATGTCACGCGCCCTCTACTGTTGGTCTTAGTCGTGTGTTTGGTAGTGGTACTTCCAATGTTAGTCTTGAGAGCCTAAGGCAGGCCGATGGTGTAGTTTTAGTGGGTTCGAACGCGCCAGCTAATCACCCGCGCCTAATGAACGAGTTGATTCGCCTCCGCCAGCGTGGCGGTACGGTGATTGTAATCAACCCAGTATTAGAAGCAGGTTTGCTAAAATTTGGCTCGCCAGCCTTCCCAATCCGCTCGCTGCTGCAGGGTAGCGAGATCGCTTCACTGTTTCTGCAACCAATTCCAGGTTCTGATACAGCAGTTTTCCTTGGTATACAGAAAGCCTTGCTGGAAAGCGGCTCTATTGCTTGGAACTTCGTGAAGGCCCACAGCAGTAAATGGGAGTTATTAATAGATCAGATTGAGAACATATCCTGGGAAGATATTACTACTTGTTGCGGTATAAGCCGTGAGGAGCTAGAATATACAGCTGCTCGCCTCTCGGCCTGTCGTGCTGTAGTATTTGCCTGGGCAATGGGTATTACCCATCATTCTAATGGTACTACTAACGTGCAAGCGATTGCTAATACAGCAGTGCTAAGTGGCAATGTAGGCCGTCCTGGTGCAGGTACAATGCCAATCCGTGGCCACTCCAATGTGCAGGGATTTGGCTCGATGGGTGTATCAGTGCGTTTGCGCGAGCCAATGCGGTTAGCACTAGAGCGTTTGTTAGGGCGTCCTCTCAGCCGTGTAGCAGGTTATGACACTCGTGCATTGATTCAAGCAGCTGAATCTGGTGAGATAGATACATTACTGTGCTTAGGTGGCAACCTATTCGCCGCTAATCCTGATAGTACCCAGGCTGCTCTTGCTCTAGGTCGTATTGACACAATTATCTATCTAGCAACTAAACCTAATATTGGTCATTTTCATGGTCTTGCGGCCCGGCAGACACTGCTATTACCAGTGTTCAACCGCTTTGAGAATCCCCACCGAACTACGGTAGAGTCAGGGAATAACTGGGTCCGGCTCAATGAGCCTGGTAGTACGCATCTGTACAGCGGGAAGCTTATCAGTGAAGTAGCTTTCCTTGCGGAACTAGCCTACCGACTGCATGGCAGTAAACCAATCGACTGGCGCCGGTTACAAGACCCAGTTTATGTTCGCGAGCTAATTGCCTGTACTGTGCCAGGTTATGAACGGATGGCTGACATTGATGCCAACCAGCGCGAGTTCGAAGTAGATGGGCGGGTCTTCCGGAAGCCCTACTTCGCTACTACTAGTGGCCGCGCTGAGCTGGCAGTTACACCACTGCCCGAACTTAGATTGCCAGATGCTGAACACTTTGGTGGCTTGGCAGTTGGGGAGCGAGGTCTTGTCTTAAACCTAATTACGGTCCGCAGCTATGGCCAACACAACACAGTAATATATAAGCAGGGTGATAGTTACCGCGGTATGTACCACCGCTATACACTCTTAATCAATCCTGAGGACCTAGCTACCAGTGGCTTGATTGCACATGAGCGTGTGATAGTGCAAGGTGAGGCAGGACAGCTGCGGGGAGTTGAACTAATTCCTGGTTCGATCCGCTGCGGTGCAGCATTAATGTTTTATCCTGAGGCCAATATATTGATGCGTGCAGTTAGTGATCCCGAGAGTGGCACACCAGCCTTTAAACGGGTGCCGGTACTTCTGCGAGCCTGAGTACACAGTTTTAGGCTTTTCTGAACTTCACCATATTCTCCTTTTGCTACATGTCTCATTACTCTATATTGTGCTTTATCAAGTGAAGACTACTAGTTATATATTTTAGCTACTGAACATCCTTGTACCTAGTGAGCGAATTATTAAGTACTGCCAGTATACCTTCTTATCTGGCTGCCCACTTATATTTTAGCAGCTTGGAACAACAGTATTATTACTCTAACAACTAATGTGTTTATTTCCACCTTAATCTAAACTCTTGATGCAGATGTACAAAATCAATATCTGCAACTACCTAAAGCTGAGCTTGTCCTAGTCCTGTAGTCTGAGGCAGGAACTAATCCTAACTTTTACATTGTTGTTGGGCTACTAGCCTGATGACCTATTAGTCCTCAACCTTATAGACATAGTAGGAATGCCTAAACACTTCAGCGATTTCCGAGGATATCATCGATTCGCTCTCCAAGGGTCTTTTGCTCATTGATTTCGGAGTGCTCGGGTTTGAGGACTTCAGCAGCAGTTCTTAGAGCATCAGAGGTGACTTGCCTAGCGTCGCGATTGCTCCATAGTAGGACTCCAATAGCCACTATTATAAAAGCCTTTAACATGTAATCTCTGGTAACTAACTAGAATCTGGCAGGTTTTTGAGGATTTTTATACCTATGCCAGGACCAGTAATTACTCTGTAATCTTTACCTACCTTACCTATGTAACCGCCGCCTAAGCATATAATACTCAATTGGTAAATCTTTATTCAAATGAGCTTCAGATTTGGATTTTATCTTTATTTTAGTGTAGTCTGTAGTTCTGCGCCAACTGAATGGGTACTTCGCTTAGCTAAGTAGTGATAGCTATCTGAAAATCACAGTTTCATACCTTAACTGCAGAATAGTTGACCAAGTCAAATTATTAGGCTGTCTTGCTTATAATAACAATAAATGCACTACCTAGTCTATTCTGATAGCCAATAGCAATTTTGTACCACTTGTCGATTATTAAACTATGAAGAGCGTATGACTAACTCTAGATATGATTTGCTCCACGTCAAATGAGTGAGATTCTACCTAGCTTACTGACAGGATCAGAATGTTGGCACAATAACTCAATCAGAAGCAATGCTCTACCTCTAAGAAGCTGGTGCTAGAGACACCATTGTCTATAAAAAGCCATTAGGCTGCATTAAATCTTCTATAAGGCATCTTCTAAGTGCCAAGTATTCTCCAAGCACTGTCTATTTTCTGAAAGAGGGCTTGCAACGTTAAATCCACAATCTCGTATCAATTTTAGGTACTTTAGCATAGAGCTAAGGGTTTGCTCATGATGATTTATCAAAGTACTCGACAATTGCTTCGAGTTGACCTGGATCCCTTATTTGTAGTTTTGGAGTACCGCCAGTATCCTGATTAGGAGTTGACATCCAACGCCGCATTAGAGCTAGGTTGTGTCCTACTCGAGCTGATAGATTGCGGTGCAGCTGGAACAATAGAGCAACCAGCTTCTGTGTATCTAGATCAAGGTTGTCCTGTGCGTAATCTGCCACAAAGAAAGTGTGGTCTTTACCAATTACCTGTGCTGTTTCCTCGCTTGAGAGATCTAGCTCATAACCGACAGCACATATAGCCACTCGCAGTAGCATCTTTTTATCGATGATACCTTCCTGTGCCTTAGTTGGAGTTTGCCCCTCATCAGTAGCAGGTGTACTTTGAGTCATTTAGCTAAAAGTTGAGTGATTTTCTTCGAGAGTGATAATAAAGGGTGAAGCTATCATCCACTGTTAGCAGATTTGAAAATTTAGCAAGCAGTGAATAAAGGTGGTCTAAGCAACACACATCTGCATGGATTAGCATCTAACTCATGCACAAATCTTGCCAAGTCAGCCTCCAATGTCTCTGTTTTGGAAATGGACCACCCCATCATAAGTCAGGAGGTAGTGGAAAGGCGAGCATTATTTCCAAGAATTAAATCACGAGAAGGTAGTAGATCTTGATATCGTTCCTAATATAGCGTTACTTAAAGGTCATCTGTAAGCAACAACCCCAAGGTACTTAGGCTAAGTACTTATACAAATGCAGTATAAGTTAGTAGTTTACATATGTCTAGTCAAACTCTAATAATTTTAGCCAAAGCTTTTACCATTTGTTCGTAAACCCAGGAGTTGATCAGACGAGGGTGAGAAACCTAAAAAACCGGATTCGGAGACACAGGTGTAGTTCGGAAAAGTGTTTGCTTGCTATATTCTAGTAACTTGACCATTTCTGAACAAAGGAGCGGGGAATCTAGGCTTGTAAACAATGTATGACTTCAAGGGCTAAAGGACATGAGCAGATTTATTATCAATATTCCATTTCTACCTGCTATTAAGTTGCAGAAGAATGCCTTAACTAGTAAGCACATTTCAGTTCATGAGGTAAATAGTAGACTCTAAAGTGCCTTTAGAGGTCGGGTAAATCTTCCCACCAGGTAGTATGAAAAGCAGTCACTATTCAAAAGTAGAGGTGAAGATTAGTCGTACCTTAAGAAAAAAAACTAAAGGAATTCTCCAAAATATTTTCAAGCATTAATGTCTGGTAAACTAGATTATTCTAAGGTTTACTGGGCAGAAATTCATGATCTTTTGTATATGGGCAAACCCTTTAGCCTCTCCTAGGTAACCCTTTAACGAAAATAACCGAAAGAGACGACATTTTTGCCAAAGGTCTCGAATCAACCACATTACTTATCAGCCTGTTGTTTGCAGTGCAGAATAAGTTTGGAGTACTAGTAAGTTGATGGAATCGATAACGTAGTAGGTTATACCCCCGATCTGACCTTACAGTAATGTTATAGTGATTCTAAAAAGTAGTGTGGCTACTGAAAGCGGGAAAAACCTTCGGGGAAAAGGCATTAAGATATAAAGTTGTTTCTTAACAACAGAAGAGGTAACAGTATCTTTATGCTTTGGCTGCCAAGCTGATGCCTTCGGCAAGTCAAGTGTTTATCTAGCTTCATGAATTACTTTAAGGAAAGATGAAGATTTTACCCTATAGAAAGAGAGGATTTTGATCTCTCCCTTTGTCTAAGGATCAAAGTTGTCTCACCATAAGGAAGTGGTTATCTAGCAAGCTATGGGTATAGGTAGGGTCAAGGTTTAGGAGTGTTTCCAGCTTCTCCTAGGAGCCCTTCAGAGGCTCTCAGCGGGTCATCTATGTGAGCGCATAAGTAGGGCCAAAGTTCAGATTGTTGAGTGGTCTTATTTCAAATCGACCAAGACAGAGGATCCAGACCCCAAATGATATGGGCTCATCACCGCTCAAAACAGTGAAAAGCCCCTCGACGCTGTAATGTCGAGGGGCCAGCTGTTGGCTCCCTTTTTCCTTATCAGAAGATGAAAGACAACAAATCAACGCAAGGCTTGATTAAAGAGGATCTGAGCGGACTTGTCAAGCAAGATGCCATGACTCAATCTACTAACCAGCCTCTCAGTTCACTTACTGCAGTCTGCTTCGGGATTATCCGTGGCTGGGTCAAGGTAGTCCGCTGCGGCAAGGGCGGCCAAATCGATGCACAGGGCACACCCTGGACACGACTACCTGCTCGGGAGATTACCAGCCAGCTTGCCCGCGAGTTCCGGGTTGAGGTCAGCATGCGAACAGTGTATAGGGCACTAAAAGAATTGGAAGACGCGAAGCTGATACGTCGCGAGCAACGGCTCAGTCACCGGTGGAAGCAGGATTACTGGTACACCTTAACAGGAGATGAGAGTGCCCCTCGAACCACGCCAGTCATACAGCGATCGCCACGACGAACAAGGTCTTCCTCACTAAGCCAGCAAGCTGCAGCGCTGGGATCAAAAAGCCAAGTATCTGTCGAAGTGACACCACTGGCAAATGAATTCGGCAAGTCTGTCCCTATCCATTCGCCATCAGTGGCAAATCACTATCTATATGCTCAAATCAATAATTCTCTTTTCTTAGAGCCTGGACAGGTAACGGGCAGCAAGGAGAAGCAGGGTGATACAGAGCAAGAGAGAACAGTCCTGACAGGCAAAGAGGCGGTCAAGAAGGGAGAGACAGACAAGACAAGAAGCGGGTTAGAGCCAGATCAATGTTTTAATAAGGGGGGG
>BIMP01000010.1 GCA_007996965.1 cyanobiont of Ornithocercus magnificus | reverse complement strand
GGTCCTCCCCTGCTCATCTCTGCCTATGGCTCTTTCAGGTCTCTCAAGAAAGCGTCTTTTGGAGCTTCTGGGGGCCGTGGGTTTAAAGCCCCTGGCTGGGTTTTGCCACATTTTTCTGCGGATGCTGTTCAGCTCTCTAGCAATCCAGCCTTGGTTACTGACACTTGTAGCTTGCGTATTGGTTTTCTTAGTGTCTCTGGTCAATATCTTCTCCTTTGCTCTCTGTTTTTCTGCTTTCTTGTCCTTCTGTTCCTTTTCTCGCTCCTTGTTCAACTCAATCCGAGTCTTAGGAGCAGGAATAGAGCGAAGCACCGCTTCTAGGTCAGCTTTCTCTATCTCCATTTCCTGATCTGCTTCCTCCAGCTCTACAAGCTTTCGTTGGCGGGAGCTCGTAGATGGATTAGTTAGATTTGAGTTATTGATTGGAGTATATAGATACTCATTTGCCAACAATGGCGGGCACTGTTGGACAGCCTGTTCATTGGTATTCGCCACGTGTGTCAATTGAGTTGTAGGCTGGGCTTTGAGGTTTGTTTGAACCTTGGACGCCTCTTCCCCTTCCTCTGGTTCTGGTATGGTGTACCAATAGTCTTGGTTGGACCAGCGTTTGTGCTTCCGAAGTTTTTCACGGCGGATCAGCTTAGCTTCCTCAAGCCACTTGAGGGCCCTGTAGATTGTGCGTGTGCTCACGTTGATAGAGAATTCACGCAGGATCTGTGCATGCAAATCGTTGGCTGGCAACCTGCTCCAAGGTGTCCCCTGGGCATCGATTTGTCCTCCTCTACCATTACGGGCGACGTTTACCCAGCCTCGTATAATTTTCAGGCAGATTCCAGCGAGTGGTTTGCGAATGTGGGTCATGGGGGCGGACTCAGTTGACAGATCCGCTTGCGACACCCTAGATTGAATTCCGTATTCGTTTTGATTGTGTTGTCTAGGGCTGCCAATTGGTAGTTCCGGATTTTCAGAATCTGACGGTCCTGTTTGCAACCCAGCTAAGGGCTGCAGACCGCTGGTCCTCTGACAGGTACGGACTGTTGGGGGACCAACCAAATTCACAAGCAGTTTTGTAAGAACCTAGTCCCTCCGATAAAGGGCAAGGTTGTATGTTACCTTTCCAGTAACAGTTTGGATTAGAATGTAATGCTTGTAAGCCTTGATGCTCGTCGACGCAAAGCCGTAGGGCATCTGCCCAGCACAACGACCTTAAAACAAGCTTCTTCTTGTGCTGATTGTGTGTAGGCTTGCTACAAGACGAAATCGTACTATGCGTCCCTTGCTCGTACATGAATTATGCAAGAGAGAAGCAATAATCATGAAAACAGGGTCCTCAACAAGGTAAGTACTGGACTAAAGGCCTAAGCACCGCTTGACGGATGCTAACCAGACATAGCTAACAAGTGCTTGGTAATCTATGGTGCTTAAAGCCTTGCTAAGCGGTACCACCTACAGGCTTGCACTGTGTTGTTTGGCAGCAGCAGTATTTAGAGATACCTAGCCTAGAACTCGCCTTTTGACCGCTTCAAGCAATCCTTCGCCTGCTATTGTGCTGTTTGCAATGGTTCGCGCAGCATCCGACCAGCGGTAGCTCTGCTAATACCTAATGCTCGCGCTACCCCACTTACACTCTCGCCTTCTGCCTTAAGACGTTGGCCAAGTCGGTGTTGTTCTGGGCTGTAAGATTTCGGACGGCCACCTAGGTTCCCGCCAGTGCTACGGCGATGCTCAACAGAGGCCCGGGTGCGCTCGATTGCCAGCTGACCCTCAAATTCCCCGACAGCTCCTAATAGCTGAAACAGTAGCCGGCCCGTTGGTGTGGTGGTATCGATAGCTTGCTCGAGTACTTGCAGGTTGATGCCTTTGGCGTCCAGATCAGAGGCTATAGCCAGCAGTTCCTGCAGGCTGCGAGCTAGTCGATCAAGCTTGCAGATCACTAACGTGTCACCGCATTGCAGCCGATTAAGCACCTGCTTAAGACCAGGGCGGTCCCTGCGGCCACCACTAACTGTTTCTGTAAAGATCTCACTGCAGCCAGCAGCCTCCAACTGGGCACGCTGCTGGGCCTCGTTCTGGCGCTCAGTACTCACCCGTCCATAACCGAGCTTCCTAACGTTTACGGTAGACCCAGCCGGGATCTTGGTCATTGCTCTATCTGCAGAATGGTCAAAGATTGGCATGAGTTGCCGCCGCGCTGATTTGTCAATCTCACAACACTCACTGTTCTAGGCGATTAGCGATTGGGATGGTATTTTGCTCGGCTACGGACAGATTTCGGGCAGAGAGCTGCATATGTATCCATAGCCGAATGCCTGAGAGACAGCAGCATGCTCTCTCGCTGCCTAAAACAATCGAAACAACCAACTACTACTAATGGGCAAGTAGAAGTTATATTCTGCAGCTGTAGAAGGGCTTGTACATCCTCTACACCAGCCAGTCTATCAACCTTCTGTCATTCATGCCTTTTCTGACGAGTACCTAGGTCAGCCAGAGCAGGCTAGTGAAGACTGCGGTGAAGAGGAGTGAGGATTATGGGGTAGCTGGCTACCACAACCGCTTTATGGCTTCTAAAGTTCACTTGTGAATTGCCTCGAGATCCTCTCTTGATACAGATATGTTCTTGTACTTATGCCTGCCGTTACTGAAATAGCGGGGTCTATCTAATCTCTCGTAGCAGACTATATAGATCATGCTGCATTTTTGCCTAGCAAATAGATGTTTGACTAGGTAAGGGGATTCGCTACATTATCTCATAATGCCAACTATGTTTTAGCATAGGTTCTGTTGTACTCAAGGGGACTACAATGCACAACCTATATAGCTTTGCATATAAAAAATGAACAGCATTTGCGGGGCCTATGTGATTCTTGAAAATCGCATATAGTAAACACACCTGTATTCTAGTTGATAACTGGTAGCTATACATAATCTTCGACTGATTTAAAACTCTAATGGTCAAGGTTCTCATCAAAGTGAAGATGTCCTGGGACCGCTCTACGAAGTGGACAGGGACTTGGGGCGCCCATCAAGGAAGCAAGGACACCCAGTAAAGATCGCGAGGAACTGGTGGAGTTAGCCGAGGAGTGACTCTTTAGGCTGCATCAGAACCCAGCTCAGAAGCAATGGAGCCAGCACTGGGTGGATAAACTTCCCGAAGAGCGAACTGTCAAGCCCACTACCATATGACATAAGCACCGACTGGGGCCATGGCCATCCACGGGTAGCGGGCAAAGCATACGTACACATTTACACCGAGGGCCTGAACCTTCATCAGCGAGGAGCTCCTGACTGAAGCGATTGGCAGACTCTAGATCAACTACCAAAGCCATGCTGATCAGATGCAGGTTGCCTCCATCATGTGAGAGCTAGGACTCCAAAAGCCCTAGCTTTAATTACATCTCTGCACTCTTAAAGGTGCTTCGTGGAGAAGTCAGAGTTCTAGAAGGAGGTTGCTACTTTAAAGAATTATACACACAGCTGCCATTATAGGTAACAGGCACAAGGATTAGTTAACAGATGTCAGTTACCTATCAGTTGTGGTATTTCGTTCTGAGCCATTACGCGGTAGTGCATAAAGAGGTTCTAAATATTGAGGCTATTTAGCAAATATTAGCCATGTAAACGCAGGAGCTACAGACCAAGACCTTTCTTACCACAAATTTATCGATATGCACTATCGTACCCGATTATTATCAGGTGTGCCAGGAAGAAAAACTCAGGGTTAAAGATATTTGACTTAAATCCTTACCAAGGCAGCATCTCCCCATTGGCATGCCAGAATATTCCTGTGTTTGACATAGTTAGAGCGTCAATCCGTGCTAAAAGGCCACGCACTGAGTCCTTAGGATTGATACCATTAGGATTAAAGTTAATCATGCGCGTACGCACCAGGCCAGGGTGAAGAATCGCTACAGCTATACCATAGGGCTTAAGGTCAATCGCTAATGATTTTCCGGCGATGTTGAGTGCTGCCTTCGACATTCGATAACCATAGGAGCCTCCGGAGCTGTTGTCCTCGATAGAGCCCATACGGCTGGTCATCAATACCAGCCGAGCCCCGCGGGGCATTTGATCCACCAGAACTCGTGCTAGCTGCAGAGGCGCTAAGGCGTTTACCTCAAATTGTCGGCGTATACCATCTGGGTCAAGATCCTCTAGACCCATTGGTTGTGCTATGCCAGCGTTAAGGATCACTCCGTTGAGCGGTATGCCGCCAAGGCGCCCCACGAGATCGGTGATGGCTACTTCACTGCTCAGCTCGATACCCGCTTCGATACGTACGCCCAGACTCTCAAGCTCAAGCCCAGGCTGGCGGCAGACAGCTATCACCTGATCACCGCGGGCTTTTAGCTGGCGGCAGTATTCAAGCCCAATACCACGATTGGCGCCAGTGACCAAAAATATCGACATACTGTTGACTACAGTTTTTAGCCATTATGGAGCACTACGACTTTTGCCTAATTTGCTACAGCTAGCCAGAAAATTTTATCAGTTTGACTTACCAGAGCTACAGGTCACATAGCGCCAGACACAGATAGGATGATAATAGTTAAGATAGTCAGTACAAAACAAAACTATTTACGCGACCGAACTCGCACAACCTGACAACAAACTAACCATGGTTAAGACTGGACATTAGAGGCACGAGGTGTGCCTCCTCAAATATTCCCTTGGATCTTTTATCATTACTTCTAATGCACAGGATATCCTTTCGTGACCTTAATTCATTACAAGTCCACATTAGGTACACTTGAAGTAGAGTCAAATCCTGACTCTTTCTTGGCAATAACCTAGATCATTATCTGAGATGTCCTAAAAAACTCTATTAGAAACCTGAAACTCAGTCTTTACCAATCCTTTTACCAAGCCTATCTATGGTCTCACTAATATTTAGGCTTCTCTACAAGCTAAGACTTGCAGGCTTCTGATGAGTATTAACTTTAAAACTTTTAGAGACCTATCCAATAGCCATTGTTAAGTGGCCTGTGTTGAGAAAACTATTTCGAGGGTCTTTCAAAGACTTTAAGCTTGCTCTTCGTAGAAAATCTACAAGATGAGATCTTTTATAGTGTAACGTTACTCACAAATATGCACTTTATGTAGAAAAAATATCGACTTTTGTGCTCCCCTCTTTCTATACCAGACAACCTTTCAGCCTCTCGACCTGCTGACTCTAATCCAAAAATTGTTCTTGTGGTGTACCTAACTCACTTTACATCTCTATTCTCCTTAGTTTGTATCTCGGTAAATCTACTCCGCTGCTGTCTTCTTTTTACAAGCTTCTTACTTAGTACCTGATTCTCATATCTAGAGTTGCGTGTGAACGAATAGAATAAGACAGCAAAGACAGATATTACACCAAAGGTGAGGAAGATAAGGTAGACGGGCGAGATTACTTCAAGCATCGCTTTAGTTTGTAAGGCATTAATAATAAAGGTAAACGTTGTAGGTTGCAACTCCAGCTTTATCTAAGTGTAAGATGTCATGCACGAGAAGTAATCTCTTTTAGCCGTTAGATAATTATCTCCATAATTTGCCTGAACAAGATGAATCTTAGATCTGTCCATAGGTCTGATTTTTTGCATATGAAACCAGCCAGTGATTAAGTTTTGTGGGGCTAGTAGCTATAAAATCCCTCTGACAGATAACTATCGTAGCTCTAGATAACCTAATTTGGTCCATTAGGTTTCTCTAAACTGTACCAAAGATTTGCTAATTTCCTAAAAAACTTAATAAGATAGAACTTTATTTACCGGAGAGTCAGAAAATCACAGCTTTGCTAATCAACTGAGGGAGGTATAGATATTTTGTCAGCGACCCGAGGACCCCACGTAAAGTTAAGGCTTGATTAATCCCCTTTACAATCTGCAATATGTAGTGGTAACATTCCTTTACACGTTTTAAGGCAATGGCTTCAGAGTCTGCTTCAGCAACCAACGATCAGTGGTTTCAAAATACAGCTGCCCGCCAAATACACATGGAGCAGCTCAAGAGAGTTGAGCGCTTTAACGGCCGCATGGCAATGCTTGGTATAGTTATAGGGGTAATCACTGAAGGGCTGACAGGAGCAGGAATTGCCCACCAGATTGGCCTCGGTCCTTTAGTAGATGGATATACTGCCTGCCGCACCCAATTTCTACCCTTTTGCTTTTAGCACTAAACCATGAGCGATTACACAACGGCTATCTACAGCCTAATTGCTGTCAGCCTAATACTGACCCTTCTTGTTATATACACCTTAAGACAACCAACAGACTTGCCAGTCCTAAAAAAAGAGCCTATGAGTTGATAAACCCTGTTAACCATAGATGACTAAAAACCTTTAGTTGAGGCTACAAAGGTATGGCAGCCTATTGGTAACTAATCATACTCTTGTACTCAACTACCATTAGTCATAACTCTGATCTGGCATTAAGTTACTTGTGTTAGCAGAGGTGAAAATCTTTGTCATGCCTACATATATCTGGTAGCCAACTGTTCTTATGGCTAAAAGATGTCTGCAAACACCTATTGTGAAAATAGTGTAGACTAGCTTAGTAGACATCTACAGGCCATAGGCACATGTGTCTAAATTCTGACTAGTAGATAATGAAAACCAACATCTCTTATTGACAAACCCTATTCTAGTACAGACAAAAGCAAGATCTGCCATCACTTATAGAGATTAAGTGCAATAGCAGACACTGCTATGTGACTTATATAAAGCGCAACATCTAGACAGGTAGTAACCACTTGTACCAGGGATTGTTAATAGGAACTCAATCTATGCTAAGGCATCTCCCTTCCCCTTGACTGTCAGGTAAGCTCTTACAATAAATTATGGTCTCACGATGATGACTAGAATCCCAATTAAAATCTGTAATGCAGTAAAAGAATGTTGGCGAATATATTATGCTAACTAAAGAACCAAGAACAGCTTGAGATGTATATCTCAGAAGGTAAAACTCAGAGATTGCTCGCAAGACTAATTTTCCCTTTGTTAACTGAAACTATTTCTCCTGCGGCCCCAACTGTGAATTGAGAATAGCCCAAGAAGTTACAAAAAGTTTGATCTCAACGCCGAGATATAGAAAAGTAGTACACTTGTAGTGTACTAAGCTAATTGTCAAAGCGCTCAAACAAGTACCGTAGGTGCAAACTTTATCAGAGATAAGCAAAGACAAGCTTAGAAGAAGAAAAGAGCTAGCTAGAATTTAACCAGATCTGGAAAAACATTATGAAAGCAGTCTGGAATGGGCAAATCGTTGCTGAAAGCAATAACATTGAGTATGTTGATGGAAATGCCTATTTCCCAAGATCTGCAATGAGGAAAGAATTTTACAAAGACTCTTGCCATACGAGTGTTTGTGGATGGAAGGGCACAGCTCGCTACTGGGATCTTGAGATTGGTGGTCAGACTAATCAAAACGCAGCGTGGAGCTACGAGAACCCTAAAAAAGCAGCAGAGAACATCCGAGAACGGATCGCTTTCTGGAAGGGTGTAAAAGTAACAGAATAAGCCAGAGCCTGGATAATCATTGAAGTGTCTTTACCCTAGATTTACTTTGCCATCTCAGCTAGACAAATCTGGCTCTATAGGTCTCGAAATTATTAAATTTGTACTCTCGATTATCAGTATTCTCAGTTAGTTCATTTAGAAGGCAGCAATTATTCTGTGGGCCTTAATAATATAACTCTACCACAAGTACATAGTTTGGGGAAATTCACTAAAACTATTATACTGATGAGTAGCCAGTGATAGGTTTAAAAGCTTGAGTAATAGCCAAGCTTATGGTAAGAATATTTGGCTGAGAAAATATAGAGAACTTAATACACTCAGCCAAAACCGTATTTTAAATATATACAGTAGGCCGAGTCTGGTCTATATGTCATAGTACTATTACAAGAGTCTTAACTGAATAACTATTCGCAACTCACTGCCTTACTACCGGTCAAATATACTAACTGCTACTAAAAGTTTTTTCTCAATCTACTTTATCAGTCAGTGCTAACTATAGTTGATAGCTTAGTTATTGCCCCATCGTGTCAGTTTCTCGCCAACTTAGAGCTAACACTTAAATTGCTCTGAACAAGTTTTAACATCTTTGAAGGTAGTTCCTTTGCTATAGATCAAAACTTGAGTCCTGCTGGTAAGCTAACTTACTTAGTCTATCAGTTTAGAAATATGTGGAGGCTTGTTGTTACTCAATTTAGGATGGCAAGATGCTTTGCCCTTGTCAACATAAGCTATACAGTATAAACAGTATAAGGTGACCGCGAAGCACAGGTATGTTGTCTTTATAAACATCTATGGGTTGGCGATTTTGGATTGATCGTGGCGGCACTTTCACTGACCTGATCGGCTGTGATAGGAACGGTGCATTACATGTGCGTAAGCTTCTCTCTAGAAGCGTGGGCAACTGGTTAGATCCCGCAGTAGCCGCTATTAAGACTTACTGGGCCTCGAGGCAGATGCACCACTGCTGGCAAGTGAGGTTGATAGTATTTATCTCGAAACTACTGTAGCCACCAATGCTTTGCTAGAAGGTAAAGGTGCCCCACTTTTATTAGTGACTAATGAAGGCTTAGAGAATCTGATGCGCATTGGTGATCAGCGACGGCCTAACCTGTTCGCATTGCAACAGCAGCAAGCACCATTTCTTGCGAGCACAGTATTAGGGATGTCTGGGCGTCTAGATGCGAGGGGTAATGAACCTGAACCTCTTTACTGTAGCAGTACCCTTCAGAACTGCCTTCGCACTATATAAATAACGAAATTGAACAATGTGTAGTTGCTTTTCTGCATGCGCATCGTAACCCAGCTCATGAAATTACTGCGGCAAGACTACTTAAAATCTGGGATTTTCCAGTATCGTCTGCTCGCACCAAGTGAGCCCTACGCCACGTCTAGTGCCACGTGGTCAGACTACCCTAGTGGAAGGTGCTTTAGCCTCGCTACTACAAAACTGCTTACAGGAGATACAGTCAGCTCTGGGAACCTCCACAACTCTGTAGGTGATGACCTCGTCTGGCGCTCTTCGAGCCCCTAGGCGCCTGCTAGCTAAAGACACAATTCTTTCAGGGCCTGCTGCTGGAATGGTTGGAGCTGTCACAGCTGCCCAGATGGCTAGATTTACACAATGCCCAGTCCTAGGAGTTGACATGGGCGGCACATCTACTGACGTATTCTGTGTAGCATCTAACGACGAGGCTGTGCTTTGCCAGGTTCACGAGCAAACTGAAATCGCTGGCTTAAAGCTGCTGGCTGCCAGGCTTTCAATTGAGACTGTGGCTGCAGGTGGTGGATTAATGCTACATCTCGATGGTAAACGTTTATGCATAGGACCAGGCTCAGCTGGTGCTGAGCCTGGTCCAGCTTGTTACCGCTTTGGCGGGCCACTCACGATTACTGATGCCAATTTGCTACTCGGTCGTTTGCAAAAGGAAAGGATCATTTCCCAGCTCTGTTTGGCGCTAATGGCGATCAGCCTCGTTGTTCCGCCACCGCTTTATGGCAATTGCTGAGCAGATGGGTGAACAGCTCCGGCGGAGCAGCCACTCGGTGAATATTCGCGAGCATCTTGATTTCTCTTGTGCTTTGTTCAACAGTTTAGGCGAGCTAGTGGCCAATACGCCCCATATCCCAGTTCACCTTGGCTCGATGGGGGAGAGCGTGAGAGATTTGCTGGCAGAGATTACTGCCGGACACCAGCAATCATTACATCCAGATGATACGGTCTTAACCAATGACCCCTTCCATAGCGGTACTCATCTACCGGACATCATGGCAATTACACCGGTATTCTGTGGTTGTCAGACACCCAGTTTCTTCGTCGCTAGCCAGGCCATTACGCCGATGTGGGTGGCATAACTCCTGTCTTAATGCCCTCATTCAGTCAGTCGATTGATGATGAAGGCCTGTTACTGCGTAATTTCTGGTTCGTTCGGCATGGCCGGGTTAATCACCCTGCTTAGGCAGCGGCAGGAGCTACTTGCTGACTTGCAAGCTCAAGTAGCTGCAAATCAGGTTGGTGTCAAAGGACTACAGCGGTTGGTAGAATGTGAAGGTGAGGCTGTGGTGCAACAGCAGATGGATACACTACAGCAACAAGCAGCCGACTGTGTCATGCGCCTGGTCGATCGACTCGAGGAAGCTGATTTTCAGTTAGAGCTAGATAATGATGGTGCGATACTAGCTGTACATATCAGCATAAACTGCTTACACAGGCGGTTAAAGCTAGATTTTTCAGGTACCTCTCGACAGCAAGAAAACAATTTTAACGCACCTCTAGCAGTGACCAAAGCTGTAGTTTTGTACATAGTCCGTACCCTTTTAGATACTAATATACCCTTAAATGATGATTGCTTCATACCAATCGATCTGGAAGTGCCTAGTGGTTGCCTTCTCAACCCTAGATATCCTGCTGCAGTAGCAGCAGGGAACGTAGAAGTGTCACAATCTCTCTGTAATTTACTGCTAGCTGCTCTTGGGATAATAGCAGCTATTCAGGGAACAATGAACAACTTCACCTTTGGCGATGGCCAGTTTCAGTACTACGAAACTGTAGCAGGTGGAGGAGGAGCTGGTCAGGGTTTTGATGGTTCTGATGGTCTTCAAAGCCACATGACTAATTCCCGGCTTACAGATCCAGAGGTGTTGGAGAGGCAGTATCCTGTACACTTGGAGCGGTTTGCATTCCGTCAAGATAGTGGTGGTTCTGGGACCTGGTGCGGTGGTAGTGGCCTTATGCGGAAATTTCGCTTCCTTGAGCCAATGAGCGTACTTTAATTAGTGGATCTCGGCGCATTGCCCCGTTCGGGCTGGCTGGTGGGTTCCTAGGGGCCTTGCGGTAGTGCAGAGTGGGAGCGACTAGACGAAACTGTAGAAAAGCTTCAGGCTTGCACACAGCTAAAATTGGCGCCGGGGGAGGCGGTTTCGGGAAACCTAACCTATGAACTGACGGCTTCAATAAATATTTTGTGTTTTGTGTATTGAGAGAGCTTTCTTTGCTACTAGGATGAGGGTAGATCTTAAATTGTTTGCCCAGATATCTAAAATCCTAGACAGCTTACGGCACTTGCATGTCAGGGAGCTTGATAGATTTCCCTCACCTCTTTAGATCCCAGTGAAACTGCTCTAACAGCTAACCACCCGTGATCTCTGAGTAGAAGAACTCATGTCCTTAGTACTATTCCAGGCTCAACTAGGAACACGTACCAAGCTACTGAGAGACATGACTTTCTGTGTATGGCCTCGCCAACATGGCTGGATCAGCCACTTAAGAGACTGGTGGACCCCACCAATGCAATCGGTAGGAACAAATAGGCCTGCAGAAGTCACTGGCAGGAGTCAAAAGCTCTTGCAAATCGTAAGTTATGGGGGTATCTGGCTATCCTGATCAAGCTATAGTGTTACGAAACTTGTCTAGAGCGATAACAATTAACGTTCTTCTCAGATTTCTACAAAAACCAGTGCCTTCTAAAAACTCGTTACGATGGCGGCACAGACCATAGAGTACACAAGAATCATTCAACATTGTGGCTGCAGTCAGTTCTTTGCATTCGGTTTTAATCACCGGTGCTTCTAGTGGTATTGGTAAAGCTACAGCTAAACTATTACTAAAGCGAGGTTACCAGGTAGTGGCAGCCTCACGGCAGCTAGAGGCAATGCAGGATTTGAAAGCTCAAGGAGGCGTTGTGCTAGCTCTTGATATAAGTTCTGATGTCTCTCGCAGAGAAGTTGCAGTACAGGCAATAAACCAAATAGGTGCCCCAGATGTGTTAATAAATAATGCTGGTTTTGGTGAAGTCGGACCTCTAGAGACTATGTCACTGAAGCAAGCACGTGCAATGTTTGAGGTTAATGTCTTTGGCTTAATGGATTTCACCCGATTGTTTTTACCAGCTATGCGAGAACAAAAGAAAGGACGAATTATCAATATTTCTTCTATAGCTGGACGCTTTGCAACACCAGGCGCTGGTTGGTATGGGGCTAGCAAATTTGCCCTTGAGGGCCTTAGTGATGCGCTGAGACTTGAGCTGCACCAGTTTGGAATAAGAGTAGTGCTTGTTGAGCCTGGACTGATACGTACCAATTTTTTAGCTAATGCTAAACTATCCATGCAGCAAGCTCAAGCTAATAGTGTCTACAGATCTATGATGGCTCGGGTTAACTCAGAATGGCATGAGGGCTACCGTGATGGTTCAACTGCGGAGACTGTAGCCCAGACAATTGAACAAGCCATTGTGGAAACTAATCCCAAGGCACGTTACTTTTGTGGGCATCGATCTGAATCATTAATTGCTAGCCGCTTACTGCCTACCTGGATCTGGGATGCACTGATCCGCAGACAGATGACCTAAAAGCAAAATGTTATATGATAATGATAAGAAAAACACATCCTACCATCTTAAGAAACTTGTAAATGTCTAACTTAGCTATATTTACCTAGGTGCCAGAATCGCTCGTATTCTAAACAAAACTAAGAATAATTGACTCGGCACTTCGGCTTAATTAAGTTAAAGTGCAAATAGTTCTAGACAATTGTTCGCAGTAATAAGCAAGTAAAAGTAGGATACATTATACGCAGTCTGCGCAAAGTTTGATCTGCTTATAGATAGATAGTAATGTTTTTTATCTGGCTATCTTATACACAACTATAAATCTCTGTAGTCTTCGCCTTTCGGCGCTAAGTTACATGTTGTGTGAGCAATGACTGCTTCGCTACTGTACTCCTTATTAAATGACTGACAACCAAGTTGACGTTCTTGTTATCGGCAGTGGGGTCGGTGGACTTTGCTGTGGTGCACTGTGCGCGCGATCCGGACTAGAAGTGTTGGTGTTAGAATCTCACTCTCAACCTGGTGGAGCAGCTCATGGCTTTACAAGAGCTGGCTACCACTTTGAGTCTGGTCCATCTCTCTGGAGTGGTCTTAGCCACTGGCCGAGTATCAACCCACTTGCCCAAATACTAAAAGCTTTAGATCAGGAGTTAGATGTTATCCAGTATAAAGACTGGGATATTCTAATTCCTGAAGGAAAGTTAAAGGTCAGCGTCGGCAATTCTGACTTTGAAAATATAGTAAGAGATCTACGCGGACACAAAACTGCTGCAGAATGGATGCATTTCTGCGATATACTCCGTCCGATTGCAGCAGCCGCAGAAGCAGTTCCTTTATTAGCTCTTCGCCCAGGCACCGACGTGCTGCTAACTCAAGTACTTAGGCATAGACGGCAATTGCTATCGCACTTAGCCTCAATGCACTATCTAACAGGTGCATTTGGCCCCTTAGTCAACCGCCATTTGAGCGACCCATTTCTCCTTCACTGGGTCGATATGCTTTGTTTCCTTATTAGTGGCATGCCAATGAAGGATACAAATGCAGCAGCTATGGCTACTCTCTTCGGTCAATGGTTTACTCCTAGCGCACAACTTGACTATCCTAGAGGTGGTAGCGCATCAGTAGTGCGTGCTTTAGTGAAAGGACTAGAGAAGAATGGCGGAGAATTAAAATTAAAGAGCCGTGTTAATAAACTTCTCATGGAAGGAGATCAGGTCGTTGGTGTAATTCTCTGCAGTGGTGAGAGAATCCGGTCTAAGAGAGTTGTAAGCAATACTGATATGTGGAGCATGTCAAATCTCTTGCCTGAGAGAGTAGCACAAAAGTGGCGCCGAAAGATAGCAGAAACACCTGCTTGTGCATCTTTCCTGCATTTACATCTTGGATTTGATGCTAGTGGATTAAGTAAGCTGCCTTCTATTCATACTGTCTGGGTAGGTGACTGGGAGCGTGGAGTTGATGCCGAACAGAATATGCTTGTTTTATCAATCCCATCTGTACTTGATCAATCAATGGCGCCTGAGGGCCATTGTGTACTCCATGGTTATACACCTGCAAATGAGCCCTGGTCAATCTGGAGCGATATAGAAATTGGTTCTCCTGATTACGAAAAGCGTAAAGAAGAGCGTTGTAGGTTATTCTGGGATGTGCTTGAGCGCGAAATTCCTGATATTCGTAGTCGATGTAAGATAGTTATGCAAGGGACACCATTAACACATAGACGTTTCCTGAGTGTCCACAATGGAAGCTATGGACCAGCGCTTTCTGCTGCAAAAAGCCTTTTTCCCAGAGTGACAACACCTTTAAAAAATCTATGGATGTGTGGTGCTAGCACATTTCCTGGTATCGGTATCCCGGCAGTAGCTGCAAGTGGAGCTCTAGCAGCTCATGGAATTGTCGGTCGAAAGGCCCAGTCAAAGTTGTTAAGTGAGCTAGACATTTGAGAAGATGCCTAATTTCAGTACTAGTCTGAGCTGTTTAGAAGGTCTTGCTAGTCTTCATCTAAGTTATGCCCAGTTATCTAAGGTTGCGGTAGCGTCGTTTTGTAGTAGAAAATCTAGAGTTGCAAGGGTAAGCTCTAGGTATCTGCTTACAGACAATAGTGAGGCCATAAAACTTGACTGATGCACACATCAGCTGCTTAGATATTTGTGCTAGACGCTAATTGTTTACTTGCTGATACTATCTCCTAAAGCCGAATAGTGCAACTGGCAGATAACTTTAGGACAACCACACTAGGAACTAGTGTTTTCTTGCAAAGCTATATTTAAAACAACAGTAGCGCCTCTAGAATTTTGCAGTAGGCTGAGGCAACCTGATCAGATTTTTGAGAGCCTGGCTTCTTTCTAGGTGACTAGTAGTCCTATCTACAGATAGTTTAGGAGCTTGGCTAGGGTTCTATGAAGGCAGGCTATTTAGAACTAGCACTTTAGATGCAAGTCTTCTAGAATCGTTTACTAGGCAAGCTACCTAATCCTTTCTTAAAACTTTACACTCAGTATCCTCTACATCTTCTCTGGATTAAACTTGGGGAACAATGAATGGTTCATCAGTAATTACTTGATACTAAGTAGTATGGGCATCGCTTTGTTTTTAGCTTACGCAAATTAGCACAAAAGTAGAAAAAAACACATAGGTAATATAGGTTGCCTTGGCTAATAGACCCTAATGATTGGAGCCCTTGCTGCATTAGGAGCTGCACTTTCTTGGACATATGCTTGTTTCCTTTGGCGAGAACAAACTAAATACTTCTCTGCTCTCCAGCTTAATTTAATAAAAAATATTATCGCTCTGCTAATTTTTAGTCCTGTACTATTAACTTTTGATCTAAAACCTAGCCTTGGCGAGTTTTGCATTCTCTTATTGAGTGGTACAGTTGGAATCGCTATAGGTGACTCATTATACATAATCGCAATAAGAAAGCTGGGAACACGCAAAACACTTACTGCTGAGTCTCTTTCACCCATACTAGCTAATATTTTAGGTTCAATATTAATAAGTGAGACTCTTCCGTTAAAAGTATGGGTTGGAACCCTCATCGTAAGCGTCTCGCTAGTAAATAATGCCCGGCAGAAAATTATCCGTGTAGATACTAAATCTTCTGATGGGACAAACAACAATGGACTTATTTACGCCCTTCTCTCAGTTTTATGTGCCGTGCTTGCTGCGGTACTATCAAGAGCAGTCCTGATTAGTTCAGATCTTTCACCATTCCAGACTACGGAAATTAGGCTGCTAGGGGCAACAATTACCTTACTGCCTATTATTAGGGACAACCCTATTAGATTAATCGGCAGGATATCTATCAAGAACAAGTTGAAGCTTCTCCATGCAACAATACTGGGGACGAATCTAGGAATCTTGTTACAGCAGATAGTTTTCCAGCTCTTACCAATTGGATTAGGATGGACTTTGTTGAGTACCTCGCCTGTTATCTCACTATTATTTGCCAAGGTTGAAGGAGAAGAGCTTAACTGGAGAAGTGTTATTATAACAATAACCACATTGCTAGGTGTCACGATAGCAGTTATCTAATACACCCTACAAAGTGGGAACAACTATCTAGGAAATCTCTTAGCAGTTAAAATAGTGAGGTGTAATTTTAGGTTAGGTTGGTCAGAAAACTACTACTGCAAATGGTCCAGCTGGCAAAACTGTTAGGTCCAGTTTTTCTAGAGGCAAAATACTGTTTAATACACAAAAGCTTAATGCAGTTTAAAGATCTAACCATAGCAAGGTCAAAGAGGATAGAATAAGTCTGCTTATGAGCTAGGTTGATGATAATCTTCTCTTTCCTGCTTAAACTTTTGATAGCAATTACACCTCCCTCTAACTTTACTTGTGATGGTGCTTTACTTAATGCAACCATAAGAAATAGCCTAGATAGAGGTATTACTCAAGTTGATGATTTGGAAAAGATAGACGAGGGATCTTTTGTAGTCCTTAGATGGAAAAATATTAGTTTAATGCTTCCAGTATCTTTCCAGGCCGGAGAAATAAGTTTCACCGATAAGAGCTGGTTATGGAGCTATCAAGATAGCAAGAGAGGCTTGACAGTTAATACTCCACGTTTTGCTCATAGGTTACCCACAGGCAGTATTGCCGAGTATGAATGCAAAGCTGTCCATGAAGAGTGATTTATTAGGAGAAGGGTAGTAGAGAATCTATCAATTTTATATCAATTAGAGAAAGCAGAGATTAATATCACCTTTGTAGTTGACTCTAGACCTGCCTATTTTTTTGGTTAATGCTCCTTTAGCTTTTTGTTATTTTCTATAACCTCAGCCAACCCACCTACAAATAGTTGATATGATTAATGGTGGAACAACTATGCTAAGGTTGGTAGATACTATCTAAGAACAGGTACCTACTGTAAACAACTCTGACTCGCCTAAAAGTACTTTCTCAAGGCAAGTTTATTTATAGGCTACTCTGTATATTAAGATCCCCCAAATCTACTAAATTTATTGCAACTACCTCATACTAAATTTGTAGTTTGCTAATATCTCTGGACTATCCAAAACAAATGGATAAGATTTTAGTAGGAAGGATAGGCTACGGACCCTCCTAAAACTAACTCCTCTTTGTTGAGGTTAGGATACTTACTCTCGATAGAAAATTCCTAGAAGCTTGAAAGCTATAGCAACAGTTGTGTTCAGGATGCTCTATAGAGCTAGACTAGAGCGCATCTTAGGTATTGACGAATCTGATAGAAATTCTGAAGAAGTCTGGATTTCAAGATCTGGCTACTTAGTAGCTGACTTACTAGAGGCATAAAGTCAGGTCAATATGAAGATCTGGCATAGTAAGTAAAGAAACAGCCAAGTTTATAGAGCTGGATCCTAGAACCAGCACCATAGAGATTACGAACCGTACTAGTATGTCGATCCTCTTAAAGTGTGACTAATTACATAGTCTAGTGGTACCTCAGCTTATAGTCAGATAAATAGCGTTGGACATTAAGGATTAAAACTACCTGGTCAAGGGTCTGACACTAGCGAGGGTCTTATTAAGAGATCACTCATGATACTATACCACTTGTGAGCTGGGTTAAGTAACACAATCCACTGCAGACTGCCAGCCCTCATAGTTAGCTATAATGGTAATCGTATCGGTCGCAAAGGGCCTAGTGTCTAAGTACACTAAATTAGGTTGCAGCTGTGGAGCTGGTTG
>BIMP01000009.1 GCA_007996965.1 cyanobiont of Ornithocercus magnificus | reverse complement strand
GATTAGCGAATTAGAGCGGCAGTGGCCCCACACCAGGTTTTTGGCTACTCTGTAAACAGGACAGAATGGTAACCAAAGTCCTAACTAGGCGTACCGCAACCTCAGTATCAGGTCAAGAAATTGAGTTTCTTTGAGCAGTAACCCCAAAATGACCGGAAAGCGAGAGTAGCTGGCTAGGCCCATTAATCGCAGCTCTCCCGCTTACGATTGCTCTGTAGTTGCTGCCAACGCAGCTGCAATCCTGGAAGCTATCTTTGCCATTTTTACAGAGGTGACCCTGGGCTCCTAAGCCAAACAAGTGCTAAGAATGGTGTTATCAGCCCGTCAAACAGCAAAAGTCCCCCAGCAGTACTGCAAACCGCTGGGGGACCAGATGCTGGATTCTCCCCCGACTGAACAGCAGCCTGTAGAAAGGTCGCCCAGCAGTCGGAAAAAGATCGACTTCAAAATCAATCGATCTGATCGTAGGGGAGATTTAGGCGGGGTGTCAACCGACTGGCATCTCCACATGACCACTACTCTCACCAAGCCTCTAGCTGGCATCTGCTTCAAGATCATCAAGGGTTGGGTAAACGTCGCCCGCAATGGCCGGGGCGGTCAAATCGACGACCAAGGCACACCTTGGAGCCGTCTACCAGCCTGGCAGATCCACGAGCAGGTTGCTCGCGAGTTTTACACCCAGACGAGTATGCGCTCGGTCTACAGAGCTCTCAAGTGGCTCGAGGAGGCCAAGCTAATCCGCCGCGAGAAGCTTTGGCGCCATGAAAGGTGGCCGGGGCAGCACTACTGGTACACCCTAGTCGAGGAGCCAACAGACAAGGAACCAGAACCAACAGAAGTCCACAGGTCCTCCAAAACCAAGGCTAGGACTAAATTGACACCTTTGGCAAATAGAGGCAGACAACTTGTCAAAACAGAGTTGCCAATGTTGGCAAATCAGTATCTATATACTCTTACTAACAACTCAGATCTAACTAATCCCCCTCTAAATCTCCCCCACCAGGCACTCGCAGAGCTGGAAGAGCTGGAAGAGCTGGAAGAGCTGGAAGAGCTGGAAGAGCTGGAAGAGCTGGAACCGGCAGTGGAATTGGAGGAAGCCAAGCTGCAGTCGGTGCTCGGATCCATTCCGGTTCCCAAGACTCGCGCTCAGCTGAAAGGAGAGCGAGAAAAGCAAGAGAGGCAAAGGGAATTAGAAAGGCAAAGAGCAAGACAGCAGGCGTTGGCTAAAGACGCCAGAAAAGCCGCTGTAGCTACTCAGAACATCAACAACCAGAATTGGATTGCTAAGGAGCTGGGCAGCATCCGCAGAAGGATGTGGCAGAACCCAGCTAAGGGTTTTAAACCCACGACTCCCACAGCTTCCAAAAAACGCTTCCTCGAGCGTCCTGAAAGGGCTGTAGGCAGGGATAAGCAGGGCAGAACCATCAAAGAGGTCTGGGTATCAGGCTACAGATATCTGGTGGTGGATTAACGACCGAACTTCCTTAGAGGCCTCCACAAGCCCCTCTAAGGGGCTTGTGGATGGATGCGCTTAGGGATTTACATGAATGGTGGTTTAGGGGCATTACAGGAGGATTTCAGCTGCTTCCTCGCTGCACCTGCCTGGAGTTGGACTTAACCTCCGCCTATTGTTAAGAGCGCAAATCATCCAGTAGCAGATTCCAAGATGTGGTATGCGCTGTGATATTAGTTTTCAAGACTCGGGCTCTAGGTGGCTCCCGAATTCTTAACAGAGAGTCCAGAAATCAAAATCTTGGTTGCCCAGCTTCTGAACGAAGACTCTGTGGCCTAGAAAATTTTCAAGACAAACATAGTCGTAGGTTTCGCTCAATCTTCGGAGCAGATTGAGAAAAATCTCGGTACTAGATGCAACCTACGGATATCAGATTATGGTCAATAACATTGAATTTTCTGATAACAAACATAGCGAGCAGAAAACGTAGGATTCTCACTAGTTTCATCGACTAGCGGGAGTAAGCTCAGCTTTAGCAGCACAGACTAACTAGCATATCTCTAACTTGTCACACATGGCTAGACATCATGCTTCTAGGTTTGACTTTAGCCGAAAGTGGTGAGGTACTGTACTAAGTAGTTTCGATGATCACAACAGGGCAGAGAATTAGGTGCAGGTAGCTAGATAACTAGAACTACAACTGTAAGGACCCATTGATGCCTCGCAAGCTCTAACAAGCCGGCCAGCGACACTCTAGCACAGGTCCAATTCTTGATTAGTGAGATGATGAAAGTGAATTAGGAGAATCGACAGCACTACTCCCTAGCCTTTATTCGAATATAGGTTGCAGCAGAAAGAGTACTTAGCCCCATTAGCCCTCACTAGGACTTATAAACAAGAGCAGACACTGCCGCAGTTAACTTCCCCAATAAGCGCTGTAATTCTACTCTTCCTACAGGCATAGTACAGTAAAAGTAGTATTTCACAGATTTTGCTCATAGCTAGCATAATCTCCTGTTATGCCTAAGCAAGGAGCTGCTTCTTAGCACCAATGCAGTAAGATAAATGAAGTTGATAGAAGGTGAGTAAAAGCAGTAAGACTATCTAGATTCCTATAATCCTACTGAGGTTCTGTACCTAGGCTAACTGAGTAAAAGTAAGTTTACACAGCAGGTAGCGAATTCTTTTATTCCCTGCGCTACCTTCCTGTAGTAAGACTTAGCTATTCGCTTGATTGTCAGGATTAGAAATCATAGAAAACTACATCGAGAGTCAGCGAGAGCAACTAAGAATCTGGCGGCAATAGCTAATATCAAAACCAAGACTATTGCTGAATAATCTTTCTTTTGTGAAATGTATATGTATGCTGGTACTAGCAAAGGGTCTGCATTTTAGAAATATGTTAAAGTATTAAGAGAAAGAACTACTTGTAAAAGCACCTAGATCTTTAGCTAATTCTGGCTAACAGCTAGCTAAAATGTGTTCACAGCAGTTTCTTCAAGTCCTAGACCTCTGTTGTGCTGTACCATCAATACTGCTCTAGACATGTAATACTTAACGATCACACCCGATTTGGGACTGCCGATCATTTTCAGTGTAACTTGAAAAACTAGAGATATTGGCTAATAAATAAGTGCCGGTAACTAGTTTCTCGTAAAGAAATATCCTGAGTTAGCCCTAAACTAAGAGAATAAATCTAGACACAGAGGCACTTACCAGCTTAATAGGTCCACACATGTTTTTCTCTTATTACTTGTTGGTACTATAGTTGGTTACCAGGGCTAAGTAGTTTTTCTAGCTAGTTAGACCTATTACCACAATTGTTAAAGTTGGGAAGATATCCTATCTCAAGGCTTGGATGCTAGGTTCAGGCACTAAGACCCATCATTGGGGCTAGCCATTCAGCATGAAGGTTAGTTAATAGTCTCATATCGAATGCATGCACTGAAGGGTTAGTTTTATCAGCTACCCAAAGAAGTACGAAAGGCAAATTTAGTGCTACTTGGGTTTTCCAACGCCAAGTAATGATAGATATGATCTTTCTAGTAATGCCGGTCATGGTTATAAGACCATAGAGTCCAAGTAGTCTGGCAAAGACAACCTACCCACTGTGGGTTCAGAAGAGCTGCAGCTATCTTTTTGTAGGAGGCTTAATGCTCACCATTGACTTGCGAAGCCTTGCACAAGTTTTCGAATTCTTTAGTAGAAGATTAATATGTGATCTAGGTAATTAGGCTATCAACAACTGCTAGCTTACACTAAGCCATACTTTTTAGTATATTTAATATACTTCTGCTGCGACTCTCTCTGAGAACATCTATAGCTATAGTGATAAATTTGACCTAGGTTTAGAACTATCTGACTCTAGTTATGACTAAAATATATCAAGCATCTCAATACATCACATTTCCTAATTAGGCTCTAAGCAACACCTATACAGCAAGCTGTCTGTATTACTCATATTTTCATTGCCATTAAAGTTCTGAACTAAGTTAATACTCTTAGGGCGACCGTAGCCACTACCAACTTGTTAAGATAAACTTTGCTGAAATATGCAAAACTCTTGTAACTCAGAGCATTAGCAAAGCTACAAAATTATCCTCTATGAGGGACACAATAACAACACTTGTTTATCACTAGTTTCACTTGCAGGAGTAGACCTTCGGCAATATGCATAATATCTACAGACCGCCTTCTATAACCATGTGCAATGTATCTATAAACTACAAATATAGAGAATAGAATCTTACCTTCCTATAATCGAAATTATGATGGGAAGGGTTTCCAACTCAAGCAGTAGAGTGGCTAATTTAGTAACTGAGGTACTTGCGGGCTCAGTTGAACATGTCACCTTTCACAGCTCTGTAAGTGGTTTCTGTGTACTACGTATTAAGGCCCGTGGTTATCGTGACCTAATTACTGTTGTGGGATATGCAGCTGAAATCAGTTCTGGTGAATGGGTGACAGTATCTGGACAATGGATAAATAACCGGGAGTACGGTCTGCAGTTCAAGGCTGATTTTTTGCGTTCTTCTCCTCCTACTACTGATGAGGGAATTGAGAAGTATCTGAGCTCGGGAATGATTCATGGTATTGGTCCTGTTTACGCTGGTAAGTTAGTAGAAGCATTTGGGGCAAAAGTATTCGATGTAATTGAGCAGAGTCCCGAGCGACTTTTAGAAGTACCCGGCATCGGTCAGATAAGAGCATCACATATCGCTAAAGCTTGGAAGACTCAGAAAATAGTGCGTGAGATTATGGTATTCCTGCATAATCATGGAGTTGGTACAGCAAGATCAGTGCGAATCTTCAAGATGTACGGCAGTGATGCAATACGTGTAATGACAGAGAATCCCTACCGCTTAGCGCGTGATATTTACGGTATAGGTTTTCGCACTGCTGACGCAATTGCTGTACGTTTAGGTATTGCTTTTGATGCTCTAATTCGCCTAAGAGCTGGGGTTCGCCATGCTCTGTTAGAAGCTAGTAGCAGTGGTCACTGTGGCTTACCTAAGGAGAAGTTATTGCAACTTTGCACTGAATTACTATCTGTTAGGACAAGTAGCGACAGCATATCCCCACTCCCGGTAAAACTAATTGAGGAAGCTATGGAGTTAGAGATCAACAATGGTACTCTAGTATTTGATAGCCTTAACTGTAATGATGCCAGCAATAAAAGTCTGCCGGCAATATTCTTAGCACATCTATACCGTGATGAACAGCGTATTGCAGAAGCATTACATGTATTGGTTCGTGGTCAGCCTCCGTGGAGATTGCAGACGCAGAATGCAATTAACCCTAATCAAGTCATACCTTGGGTAGAGAAACACCTAAAGCTAGATCTGGCTAAATCACAACAACAGGCCATAAAGCAAGCACTGGCCAGCAAGGCTTTAGTAGTTACAGGTGGCCCTGGTGTAGGCAAAACTACCTTGATAAATGCTATTTTACAGATTCTAACAACACACTGTTTACGGCTTCGTCTCTGTGCGCCAACGGGTCGGGCAGCTAAACACATGCAAGAGGCTACAGGCATAGAAGCTAGAACTATCCATCGGCTTTTGGAGTTCGATCCCACTAATTATCGCTTTCGCCGAGGGCAAGACTTTCCACTGGATTGTGATTTGTTGGTGGTGGATGAGGTCTCGATGGTGGACACTCGGCTAATGGCATGTTTATTAACTGCATTACCAGAGCAAGCTGCTCTGCTATTAGTTGGTGATGTAGATCAATTACCCTCCATAGGTCCGGGACAAGTACTAGCTGATATGATCGCCAGTGGCGTAATACCAGTAGCATGCCTAGATACAGTATTCCGTCAGGCCGCTAGCAGCCGTATAGTTACTAGTGCACATGCAATTAGTGCTGGTAAGTTACCCAACTTAGTTCCTCCTAGCAAAGGTAGGCTAACAGACTTCTATTTTCTGGAAGCTGAGTCAGCTGAGCAAGCACTACCCCTAATTGTCAAGCTAGTTACAGAAAGGATTCCGCAACGTTTCCAGTTAGATCCAATCGGACAGGTACAAGTGCTTTGCCCGACAACTCGCGGTGGTTGTGGTTCAAGAGCTCTAAACATAGAGTTGCAGCAAAAGTTAAACCCCAAGCCTACTACGGTAGTAGAACATTTCGGCTCAAGGTTTGCTCTAGGTGACAAAGTGATGCAGGTTACTAATGACTATGATAAAGAAGTATTTAATGGGGATCTAGGCATAGTAGATTCTATCGATGAGAATAACAGTGAAATGACAGTGCTATTTGATGGTCGTGCGGTAGTCTATAGCTGGGCGGAGCTAGACACCATTATGTTGGCTTATGCCTGTACAATCCATAAAAGTCAGGGTAGTGAATATCCTGCTGTGGTAATCCCGTTACTGATGCAGCATTATACTATGTTACAGCGTAATCTAATTTACACTGCCATTACACGCGGCAGGCAACTGGTGGTTTTAGTAGGACAAAAGAAGGCCCTTGCCATAGCTGTAAAGAACCAGCTTGCCTGTAAGCGCTGGACTAAGTTGAAGGATTGGTTACAAACTCTAGATAAGTAAGCATTATCTTGTCCATGGCTGGCCTGTTAAAGCTTTCTTATTAGTTAACAGTAACCAGATTATTTCGAATGCTCCACACCAGCTTGCTATTCAGACCATAACTGCTTTAATGCCTGAGACAACCATCTGAACAGCGATTGCAACTAGAATCATTCCGGTAAATCGATTAATAGTATCTAATAGGCGATCGTTAATAAATTGCTTTAGGAGCAGTGACAAGTTGAATACTGAGTATATCAACAAAGCAATTGATGCTATCACCAGACTCAGAACAACCTTCGTTCCTATGCTATTACTGTCCTCGAGTATAACGAGCGATACTGCAGCAGGCCCAGCTAGGAGCGGCATTCCGATAGGGATATGAGCAAATGCGTACACATTCGCATCCTCGAGATTTAGTGTCGGGCTTGCACCCTCAATAAGTCTCAGACCAATAGGCAGCAGTATTAGACCACCTGCAATTCTAAATGAGTTTATAGTGATACCAATAACTGACAATAATTCTCTTCCAATCCAGCAGGACAAAAGCATTATTATAAGATAGGTAAGGCTGGATACTCTGCTTATCAGCCTAACTTTGCTGGGCTCATGGTTAGAAACCTTGTAAATTAGAGGAAGAATTCCAACTGGTTCACTAATTGCGATCAAGCCCAGAGCTGTATTAAGGATGCTCATGGCAGAATGCTTGCTTGACTAGATATAATCTTCAGAAGCTGCAGTCAATAGTGTGGGTGTGGATGACCGACCCCAACCCGATAGCTAAACTGTGTCTTATCCTCTAAGGCTGAATCTGTGGAACCCTAGTACTGTAATCTAGCAGCTATATCGTGTATGCAAACCCTAGCTATGCACTAGCTGAGATGTTTTGCTAAAGCTATTCCTTACTTTTACTACACTTAAGTTACTAGCTTAGGCAATATCTAAACAATGTTACAAGGGGGTCTACCTATAAGAGAACTGTGAGAGTGATCTTGAGTATGTCCTAGGTTATTGTAACGGACTTATCGGCAGTAGTAATACTCATGAGGCGAGGGGAAATGCACATTAGCTAGTAAGGCGATACTCTACAGAGCAGCTTGCCAAATGCATCCACGCACCTGCTGCAGGTTTTCTGGAACTGGTTAGCCCATAACAAATTTCACCAGAATACTACTCGTGGTATCTATTGATACTCTTGTTGAGAACTTCTCTCACTTGCAGATCCAGAAAGTTTTGAGATAGTTCAAGTGTCGTCCTCTGGACGGGATTGACAGCCTCCGGAAACAGCCATCCTCTCGTTCACGCACAACGAGGGGGTGAGGAGGATACGAACAGGAGTAGGCCGCAAATCTACTCTGACTGGGCTTACCCAATAAGTTAGTAATAGCCAATATAAATCCTAGCAAGACCAAGTCTCTTATGATGTTATAACGAGATTATTGCAGCTCTCTTAAGCTTGCGAAAGCTAATCTTAGCTGGGAAAAATTTATAATCTAAGCCATCACAGGAATCCAAGTCTCTATCAATAGTTTTTAAGATGGCTGAGTTTGTGTCGATGCTGCTCTAGCAGGCATAACTTATCAAGTTACTATTGGTTAGTCTAGGTTTAGCTCATAGGGAAGTGAGACTATTGCTAGAACCACTAGAAGCTTAGCCCGGTGTGCTACCCATGAGATGGTGAATGTCATTATTCTCCAATGTGTTGCCTAAGCTCTGATCAACTCCGTGAGGAACTAGCTAATACAGATAATCTACTAATCGTGCAAGACCTTGACGGGGTTTGCATGCAGTTAGTGAAGAACCCACTCACACGCCGCATGGATGCCCGATATGTGTTGGCCGCAGCCAAGCTCGAGGGTGAGCTATGTGTGCTTACCAATGGCGAGCATGAAGGACAACGAGGCATAAACAGATTAGTGGAGCTAGCCTTGTGCGATAAGGAGCGACCACGCTTAGAAGGTCTCTACCTGCCAGGGCTGGCTGCCGGCGGTGTACAACTACAGGACCGTTTCGGCCACCTCGATCATCCTGGTGTCAGTGAGGCAGAGATGACCTTTCTAGCTGCAGTACCTGCTCGTATGAAAGCACTGCTGAAAGAATATCTATCGCCTCTGCTCCCAGAACTCAGCAGAGTACAGATTGCTGAGCTGGCATGCCAATCTGTACTTGATACTCAAGTCTCGCCTACGGTCAACCTTAATGGCGCTTTTGAGCTGGTCCACAATGATATAGAACGCCAGAAAGAGCTTCAGTGGATGCTGAAAAACCTGATGGAACGGCTGATACAGGAAGCAAAAGAGACTGGCCTAGAGAACTCCTTTTTTCTGCACATAGCTCCCAACTTGGGGCAGAGCGACTCTGGCTGCGAACGCTTGAAGTTTGCAGTCCCTGGAGATGTAGGAACTACTGATATTCAGTTTATGCTCACCGGCTCACTCAAAGAAGCTGGCTTACTAATGTTAATTAACCGTCATATTGCATGTCGTACTGGCAAGGCGCCGCTTGGAGATGACTTTAACGTCCGTACAGCACCTCACAATTATGCCGGCCTGCTGCATCTTGTCCGTAGCCATATTCCAGCTAGCCAGATGCCGCTAATAGTAGGTGTAGGTGATACAGTAACTTCCAGAAAAGCCAATGATGGTTCGGGCTGGCTGCGCGGTGGCAGCGATCGGGGTTTTCTCACACTACTACAGGACATAGGTAGCTGGTGTGGTTGCCACAATCGAGTAATTCTTGTAGACAGTAGTCACGGGGAGATAAACCGCCCTAGTTTTTTCGTAGATGGATATCTCAAAGGGATCAGTGATCCAGAAGACCCTTTACATCTGGATCTATTAATGCCAGGGGGGCCTGATGAATACACTGCTTGGTTTCAAGCTCTAGCAGATCAACGTCAGGAGAAGCGATCGCTGTGATACAAGGCAAAGGAGATAGTCCCAATAACTGTTATCATGCCAAAGATTGCTTACAAATTTGGGCAATATGCAAGGCAGGTAGAGATTTAAGCTATCATTAATTCTCTAGCCCCAATAGTCTGACCAGACTATATATCTACTCAGTAAGATGAGATGACTATGGTTATAATATAACCGCCAACCAGCATTGGCAGAGAATACTCATAGTCTGTTGGCTGAAGAAAAACAATTGATGGCGAAGCATAATAGACCAGAAACCGCTAAAGAAGGCACTATCTACTTAGTCTGGTATCCTGGCAGTGATATCCACAAGATTGGGATCACACTAAACTGGAGCCGCCGATCCACTCAGTTAGGTGTAGGCACTAAGGTAAGAACAATACTAGTACGCAAAGTCCTGTATCCTGGCCGGCTCGAGCAAGGCCTTCATAGCCGTTTCCGGGCAGAGCGAATACCCCAGTCAGAGTGGTTTAGCCTTAGCAAGAGACAGGTAAAGTTGGTTAGACAGGCAATCGAAACAGCGCATAAAGAGTATGGGAGATTTTCTAATCAATTAAGTCTATTGGCAAAGTTTAGGAGACTAATAACTCACCGATCCACTCAGCATGTATCTCTTGCTCATGTTTTACCCAGTAAGGCTGATTATAATCATTACCCAGGCAAGCCGCAAGCTGGAATCACCTGGTCCCATAAACCTAGGGGAAATGTTAGGAGGCATTTACCCTTAACTCAAAAAATCACGATGACTTGCCCACTATTGTGGTACCAAAGGCTGCATGGTAATGCTTTGATGATCACGCTTATAGTCTTTTTTCTTTGCCCTACTCTGTTATTCACCTATGCTTTCTTAACAGGGGGCGACAGCCCCACTATGTGACAGCTGGATGCAAATTTACTATTAATAGTGCTCATATGCTAGTAATATCCTAGCTACTCTAATTTTTGGATAGACTAGATAAATTAATCAATTCAAAAGAGGCCTCAACTTTTCCAGTAAGAAAATCATCTGTAAGAGCTTCCGGCTGGTGCCTTCCCCCTATGATAAATTTGGCGAGGAAAATATCTAATATATGTGATCCTGCTAAAGCTTCTCAGTTAGACTTTGATAGCCACTTATAAACCCAATAACCGGCTAAAGTAATAATAACCCAAGGAATAAGTGTCCTAATTACCCATAAGGAAAGTAGAAGCACTGCAACAGAGAAAGTAGCGCGCTTAACAACTGCCTTGACATCATCATTCATTACTTCCCAACGAGGCAGCAAGGACATGGGTCAAATTGTGAGCTTGTACCCTTCTAAATGATTTTCTGTGGATCAGCCATATCACGTGAAGATAGGTAGCGCAGGCCAGGTTTATTACATATACATAGGCGAAACCTATAGTTTTTGTAAGAGACCTTAATTAAAGAAGAAAAGTCTTCCGACAAACAATAACTCAAGTACTATGCTAGGTACCTAGTGGTAAAAGAAACAGATTGTTCTAAAATACTAGTAATTATTAATTACGTCTTGCATTATGCGTAAGACTTAATTAGCCTAGTTTCAGTGAACTGCTGTTATCTGGGCTCACGGCAACATAATCTTGCGTTGTTGAAGTTGATGAATGACCCAGAGTCGCTTGCAGCGTAAATATGTCTACCCCATTACGGATTGCGTGCGTTGCATGTGAAGTTCTCAATCTTTGTGGCCATACTCTAGTTCCATTTCCAAGAGCTACATAACCCCAATAACGTACTCTGCTACCTATTCCTTGGCGCGTCAGATGACCTTTGCCACAGCGGCTTGAGGGAAATACCCATGCCAGTTCATCTATACCTATAGGTCGAATCGAGTTAAATAATTTGAGTGTGGCGTCACTAACTCGCACAGTGCGTGGCTTACTACCTTTGCCAATTAAATGTATCAGGCCACCATCCCCTACAGCCTCGACATCTCGCCACCTCAATGCAGCAAGCTCAGAGACCCGACATCCGACTAGATACGCTCCTTTGACCAGCACTAGGTCACGCTGATGACCAGCTAGCGTAATCGCTTCAATTATTCGATCCAGGTCAGCATAAGTTAGCGGCCTTGGCTGCTTGACCACCTCAAGCATCTGGCGGCGCGGCAGCGGACAACGAACAATGCCAGTGCTGCTAGAGCGTTTAGGTTCGCTAGCCCAGCGGAATAATGCTGAAACTGCAGCAATGCGACGGTTGAAACTGCGTGGTTGCCTATCGCCACGCTCAACAGCAGCGCGCTCAAAAGCCACCCAGTCCTCAGCTACCTGCGGCGTAACTAAGGATAAACCCGCAGTGCGGCTCCTTGCCTTGAGCCAGCTACGGAATGCGTAAAGCTCACGGGCATAGCCATCGCGAGTCTCCCTACTTCCGGTACGGCTGCATTGTTGCAGAAAACGCTCGATAATCTCATCGTCAGTCCAGATGTCATCACCAGCAGTGGCAGCATCGAACATTCGAGAGACAAATGCAAGAGCATCAGCCTTGTCCATGCCGGCAAAGACTGTTGACATAGCAACAGAGATGCCAGTTCCTAAAGGCGCAATGGTCATAAATCCTCACCAGGATCTGTAGTCTGAATTACAGCAAGTCCAACTGTTTGGGGCCAGTGACTGGGTGCTCGTAGCCTCCCACTATAGAATCCAATCACTCTACTAACCCTAACAGCGTAGCATTCAGCCTGCACTGTTAGGCTCTAAGAGTCCTTGTCCTAATCATATGCAATGCCTGTAAGATATAGTCTTGACCTTGAACTTGACTGATATTTTGATCAGACTAGTCTGATATCTGCATCTGTAAACAGAAAGGTAAGATGTACCGCGAATCTTAGAGACACCTGTTAAATTTTGATGTGATCATGCTTTATCCTCTTACATGCCTATCAACCAAGCCCTCTTGTCTCTTTTACTTGCAGCTACAATGTGGGTACAGGTACCACAGTGGCATAATGACTGGTCGAAGTGCGCTGTAGATGTTCCTGATGTTGATTGCCACTGGTATGTTGTCGCTCCAGATAATGTTTTTGGTGAAGGCTTTGATTGGACCTCTGCACCTTGGTTTGATGCTCATGGCTTGTATGATGTTAGCGAGCTTAGAAATACAATGAATGGTATTCACAATCATGCTTCTGAAGTCACATAAGCAATTATGACATTATCACTCAAACTGTATCTGCACTTAGGAACTGCTAGATGTCAGAAATAGCTGATGAGAGCTACTTGTTAATCATTTATTTCTGATTTCTGGTTCTCTATAAGTTCCAAAGGCACTAACAATACCACCAATAAATCCGCTAAAGTGTCCTAGCCAGCTAACTCCGGGGGCAACATTCCAAGGTAGTAAATCAGCAACCATGTACCCGTAAACTATTATTGTTAAGAATGTAAGGCTTATTGACAGTACTCTCTTCTCTAGTATTCCAATGATGATTAAATAACCTAACAGACCATAGACTATATCAGATATCCCGTGAGCTGGCTCTGGCCAAAATATCTGATTAATCAGTTTACCAAAAAACACACATAGCCATATGGAGAAATAGTTTCGGATCCCTTTAGTAAGTACTAGCCAACTAAGCGGTAAAAACACCACTGTATTTCCAAAAAGATGCCATATACTTCCATGACTAAACCACGAAAAAACAATAAGATATAGCGGCTCTCCCCTACCTGCTGTAAAGATCCATTTACCTCCAAAAAATACATTATCTAATACCTCTTGTACCCATGCAATACCTATTATTATTATGGGTAAAATCGACCTTGTAACCAGGGTATTTACGATTGTCTTATACATTGAGCCAGCTCGACTTCTTTTGATTTTGACTCTTCCACAATAAACAAATTAAAGACAATGACAGAGCCTAAGATGTAAGGCTGGCAAATTTGTTCTAAGCAACCACGCACTCGTTGGCTTGAAGGACCAGAATTTGAGAAATTTCTCGAATAAATCCGGTATGTCAAAGACAGTTGCAGTTAGCGGTGCCTCTGGAAAAACTGGCTTCAGGGTTGTACAGGAGCTACAAGCTGCAGGTGATGTGCCTAGGCTCATACTGCGCAAGTCATCGCGAGTTCCTGAAGACTTAGAGGGCTGTGATCAGGTCCGAGTAAGTCTTTTTGAAGAGAGTGCCCTCGATTCAGCTCTTGAGGGAGTTGATTCTCTTGTCATTGCTACGGGAGCACGTCCTTCAGCTGACCTAACTGGGCCAATGCGAGTAGACGCTTGGGGGGTACAACGCCAAGTTGAAAGTTGCTTACGTATGGGAGTCCAACGTGTTGTTCTAGTGAGCTCTTTATGTGCCGGACGATGGCAACATCCCCTAAATCTCTTCGGTTTGATACTTATATGGAAACGCTTAGGAGAACAGTTTTTAGAGCGCAGCAAAATTGACTGGACAGTGATAAGGCCAGGTGGCCTTTCTGAACGTGAGGAAGGCTTGGAAGACGAGTATGTACTCTATACAGCTGCTGATAAGCAAGAGAGCAACTCTATCCCAAGGCGTCTGGTAGCATGCTGCTGTGTAGATGCACTAAGAACCCCATCATCTATAGGACAGATCATCGAGATAACCAGCAATAGAACAAACCCACCAGTTTCTCTCGAAGACGCTATTAAAAGCTTCTAGACGTCAAGTTAAGACTGGCTCTCCGCAACCAAATAGTTAAGACTCTAGTTTTTGCGAGAATCTTATATTTCAATTACTACCTTTCTGTAAAAGCAAATATTTTCCTACACCCTAGTGCGAGATCTATCACCGCCCCCCACCCGTAACTCATAGTAAGACTCTTAGGATTAGTAAGTAGCAGGCCTTTGTCTGGGGTACATTAATCTACCTCGAACTTTTCGGATCTCTTAGAAGATACTGCCGGTATAATTATTGAGTTATTACTTCCTGCATGCTAAGTTTGAGGTAGTATATCATGTATTTTCCCCAGTATTTACCTTTCAAGCTAGGCTGAGGATAGTTAATAATTCTTGTACTTAGGTAGAAGATGTCGCCTATGGGAACTTAGGGTCTCAGAAGCTAAGTAGAGGTGGGAACCTTTTAAGTAGTCTCGAATAAAGCTAGCTCCTTTTTCAGGCATTTACCCACATGAATAGACTCCCCTCATTAAATCTCGCAGTAGTCGGCCACATTGAATGGATGACTTTCCTTCAAGTGGATTATCTGCCAGCTCCAGGCTTAGTAGGCCACACCCTGCAGAGTATGGAGGAACCTGCTGGTGGTGGAAGTGTCTGTGCTGTGCAGATGGCAAACATTACCGGGTCTCGGGTACAGTTCTTCACATCATTAGGCCGCGATGAGGCTGGTCAGCGTAGCGCTGAACGTCTGCAAGGACTTGGCCTCGAGCTACATATCGCCTGGCGTGATGGGGTAACTCGACGAGGAATTAGCATGGTAGATGGCAATGGCGAACGTGCTATTACTGTTATTGGCGATCGCCTTCAACCAGAAGGTAATGATTCACTACCTTGGGAACATCTGGCAAGTTGTGACGGTGTGTTCGTTACAGCAACTGATGCTGCAGCATTGCACTACTGTCGCAAAGCTAAGGTCCTTGTAGCCACACCTCGCTTACACCTCGCCAGACTACGTGAAGCAGGGATCAAGCTTGATGCTTTGATTGGTAGTGCTCTCGACCCAGGAGAGCGGCTTCCAAATAAACTTGGCTTTCCCACCCCGAAATGGCAGATTGCCACTGAGGGATCTGCAGGTGGACGATACGAACCGGGAGGGGGGCATTACAAAGCTGCACTGACACCTGGTCCTGTAGTCGATAGCTATGGTTGTGGAGATAGCTTCGCAGCAGCAGTTACAATTGGACTAGCCGCTGAATGGACTATTGAGCAAGCCTTGGCTCTAGGCGCTGAAGTAGGAGCACAATGCACTTCCTGGTTTGGGCCTTATCCACCTTCTCTGCAGGCAAAACTAAGTCAAGAACCAAATACTAACTAGAAGAAGAAAGATTTTAATATATAAATCATATCTAGGTAGTCATTATTACAAGAATAAAACTAGATATAGATATCTTTAATGTAAACCAGTATGGAAGTCTAGAAGAATGTCAACGACAGCAGCCCAAGAACCTCTTCGATGGTCAGAGCTTGAAGCATTAGTCCTTCCTGAACCAGACTTAGTAAATGGATCTACTAGTTCTCAAGCAATTCTCAGGCTTTTTGGCCAGACAGAATCTGGTGTACGCATAACTTTCTATAGAGATAGACATGCATGGTGTCCTTATTGTCAGAAGGTTTGGCTGTGGCTTGAGCTCTCAAGAGTTCCGTATCGCGTTAAAAAGGTAAATATGCGGTGCTATGGTAGTAAAGAAACCTGGTTTCTTCAAAAGGTCCGTAGTGGAATGCTGCCAGTACTAGACCTTGACGGCAGGTTAATTAAGGAAAGCGACGTCATTCTCTTAGAACTTGAAAAGGCATTCAAGCCTCTTGGAACAATGCTCAATAGCTCTTACGCGTTTAGGATTAGAAACTTGGAACGCCTTCTATTTCACTCCTGGTGCGCCTGGCTTTGCAATCCAGGATTAAGCGAGCAGCGAGAGAAGCAAGCAAAAAAGCAGTTCCAAGAAGTTGCTTATCAGGTAGAGGCAGAAATGTCACCAGGACCGTGGATTGACCCAGCAACTTACATTGACGGCAGAATAGGTCCAGGTAGTCTAGATATAATATTCATTCCTTACTTAGAGCGGATGAATGCATCTCTCGCATACTATAAGGGCTATCTACTACGGGAAGAGCACCTAGGTATCCACCGTTGGTTTTGTTCACTAGAAAGACTCAAGACGTATCGCGGCACACAAAGCGATTTTCATACACATGCCCATGATCTTCCTCCACAAATGGGTGGTTGTTGGAAGTCAGATAGTGCTGGCCAGAGGGAAATCGCACACCAGATTGATATAGGAAACGGTATGGGGGAAAGAGAAAGCTCTTGGATAGATGCCGATCTTAATGATCAAGCTAAGATAGCTTTAGGAAGAGTCTTTAAACACAGGGACAGTTTACTGAGGGTTAATCCCCTCGGAAGCAGTAATTTTGATCAACCACTTCGCTGTGCTCTAACTAAGCTAATTACAGGAAAACTTGTCCAGCCAACTGTAGGTAGTGCACCAGGCCTACGATATCTACGCGACCGTATATCAGTCCCAAGGGATATGCCGCTACTAGCAGCTCGTCTACTACGTCAATCACTTGAAGCAACAGCCTCTCTCGACGGCAGTGGCCAAGGGAAGCCAATACCGCTACGTAATCGGCTCGATCAAGACCCGATGTCCTTCCAGGGAAACCCTCGTTTTTCTAAGAGGGAAAGAAATTGAATACTGAGTAGAGGTTCTTGACATGTTTTTTATAGATGCAACACATGTCTGCATAAGGCTAATTACTACTTTAGTAGTCTCACAAGTTTTGTCTTGGCAGACATAGCAGCTATTAGTTATGACTCTGAGCTCATCTTGTTTATAAACTTAATGAGATGACCCTTGAGAAGCTTTAAGGCCTACAACAAAAAGCTTTGGGACAAGTAACCCAGAGTTTCTCTTATAGCTTTCAAAGTCAAGATATCTAGCAAGGGAGCGGTCTTTTTTAAACATGTTCGGGATAAATATAACTATAATGAATCCAGCGAGGATAACAAAGGGTAGCCAGTGCATAGGCAGTATTGCAAATGATGTGTATATGAGGATCTCTCCCAGATAATTAGTATTGCGGCACCTAGCGAAAAAGCCCTCAGTTATAAGTCCACGTCGGTACTTTAGAGTGTAATATTTTTGGGCATCGCTAGAAAAGTGAAGGAAGGTACCTATTATGTTCAAAGTTACTGCAGATGACATTAGTGGCCACGAGGGAGTAGATTGTCCACTAATTAAGATAAATGGAGCAATCCAGTAAAGACTGAGGACTAGAAATCCAACTAGGGCTAGTAAAAGAGGTATTTCTTTATCCCACTGCTTATCAGGGAAAATTTGGTCTTTGGCAAGCCAAAGGATACCATATGTCCCATGTAGTGACAAGTATACCCAAGGGCCTGCAGTAAAGTTGTCGTAGATGAACATCAGTACTAAGATAAACGGAAAAGTACTGCCTTTATGGAGGTTAATAATGTGCTTTACCCTCATTTTGACTTCCGTAGGTCTTTAGTTCTTAACTAAGCATAGCAAACTTATCGGCAGACTGCAAGTGTGTAGTTAACTACTATCGGATTCACCTAGTTATTTATTCTACTAAACAGTTATGTTAGCAGGATTTATCTGCACAATACTTGAACTACAGGCGCCAAAATTTAGTGTTAAGTAACTCTAGCTATATAGGCTGTGTCGATGCTAATTTACTAGATCTAAAAAAATCTTAGACTTAATCAAGATTAAGTTGAGTTACCCTATTTAACTTGGACGCAGACACAAACTCAGGACTATTCTCTGGGAGGCATCTTAAACTAGCACAAGCCCTTGCGGGTCTCTGTAAAATCTTTGGATACTCTAGTAGGAGAGTATTGTATAGCCTAAATAGCTAGGTGACGGAAACTAAATATATCATGCCAAGTTGAGCTCTGAGAAACTTTAAGTTCGTATACTCCTAGCTAGTAGGACGAGTGCTAGTAGATAAAGATCTCCAAGATTGCTTAAAATCATGAGAGGCTCTTGGCAATTATCAGAGGAATTTTATCCTGCTCTTTTACTTTCTGATTTATTTTTAGAGATTCTTAGAAGGGAGATGACTAGTAACTAGCTATCAGCAACAGAGGAACCTAAGTTAGCTATATATAGGACAGCATCCTAACAGAGGGACGCTAATGAAGGCTAGTAATGGTGGTGATATAGTGCCTGGTTGCTAGCCTGAATGAGTGCAAAATTCTAATAAGTCACCAACTGAATGAGGTCGGTTTTATAGTTTTCAGCAAGGTCTCTAGAGATAAAACGAAGACGAGAAGGTTATGTGCCCTGGATTCTAATAGCCTCGTTCACTACTAACCTCTCTATCAGAAGCGTAGATTAGTTTAAGAGCAAGTATCGCCACATTTAGTATAAGTGTCATTGTATTAGCTAGTAATACTGGAAGTGCGTGAGTTTGAAATCCATAGATGATCCAGAATAGAAGTCCAGCAATAAATGTTAGCAGCATCACAATTGAGACATCATCAGCTTTTTTAGTCCTCCAAGTCTTTATGACTTGAGGTAAAAAAGCGATTGTACTTAGTACAGCAGCCATGAATCCATAGATATCTGGGTAGGACATTGCGCTTTCTTGTGATCAGTTCTCGGGAACCCTGTATACGGTAATTGCAGGCCCAGAAGCGGTGTGCTGTTTCGGTAACTCTTTAACATGCATTACTTATAGATGGCCTATAGACTCAGCGAAGAAACTTTTTAGCCAGGAATTTTCTTAGAAGTACTTCTCTTCAAGGTAAGACATATAGGTTAGCTTATAGAAAGATTGCAGCATTCATGTGCATGCTGAGGTATTTTCTCAAGTCAATCTCGTCTGACACTTCGTCAACTGATCAATTCATTTTTTCCGGACAGCTTTCGAGCAATCAACTCTGCGCAGAGCATCCATAATTCTCCCGCTTTCTGCATATTTGTGGCCTCTTCACTGGTTTCTGTAGCTTCAAAGCAGTGAAGACCAGGCCTAAGGAGTCGATTGCTGAAATATCGAAACCCTGGCTGTTCATACTGACTATCTGTGAGCAGGGAGCCCAGAAGTACTCCTGCTTGTGGCAGTGACTCAGTAAGGCGCAGTAAGTCTCGCGCCACAAATGCGAAAAGCGCAATACCGAGCGGGTTTTGCTTGCGACTGGTGCGGAAAAAACCTTTGCTGCAGCGAGGTATAACCAGACCCGGACTCCAAGCAAAGACAGAAATCTCTCGGCCAGCCTGCTTACTTTGCCTTGCTATCTCACGAGCCATCAGCACATTGCACAGCTTGCTGTCTTTGTAAGCCTTATCAGCATTGAAAGGACTGTGACCATCGACCATTGTGAAACCAGCGCTGCTACGCAAGCCCTGTAGGGCTCCAAGCCCAGCAGGAGGGCCAATCCGCCCTCCTGCTCTGGCAGGGTCATGTACTTCGGAAGCTGTGATAATCAAGCGTGGCTGTTGGCTGCGCAGCAACAGCGGCAAGAGACGCATTGCAATTAGCTGATGGGCCAGATGATTGACAGCAAAAGTTAGCTCTATGCCCTGCGGTGTGTACTGTGGCTGCTGGATGCCTACGTTCTGGAGGCCAGCATTCAGGACCAGGTTGTCGAATGGTTGACCTTGCTCTAAGAGGTTGTAGCACCCCTCCTCAACGCTGCTTAAATCTGCTAGATCCATGTGCAATGTATCCAGATTACCCGGATCGATGCCCTGTTTTTCTAGAGTGTGGTGAGTCTGACTACACCGTCCTGGTGTACGGCAGATCAATGTCAGGCGGTGTCCATTCAGCCCTAGGGTTTTGCAAGCTTCCAGTCCAATGCCAGAGCTCGCTCCAGTGATCAGAAGTCTTCGTTGGTCAGCTTGCGACATAAATCTTGTCGAGTCTTGATATCATAGCCGTACTCATATATTTTATAGACAGTGATTGCGGATTGCGCAGCGAGTTGGGCTTTTACAGTAGAGAGGATGTCAGTACTTCATACCCCCTTGGTAATCCCTTCTCTTTAGCTACTGGTACATAACCAGCCGGCTACATTCATGTCTGCAACCCTCTGCCCGAAACCTGCCCATGGCTGAGCAGAACGCCGTCTCGATTGTTGACTGCTTGGAACAATGGGTGTTGTAAGATTAGCGAATTAGAGCGGCAGTGGCCCCACACCAGGTTTTTGGCTACTCTGTAAACAGGACAGAATGGTAACCAAAGTCCTAACTAGGCGTACCGCAACCTCAGTATCAGGTCAAGAAATTGAGTTTCTTTGAGCAGTAACCCCAAAATGACCGGAAAGCGAGAGTAGCTGGCTAGGCCCATTAATCGCAGCTCTCCCGCTTACGATTGCTCTGTAGTTGCTGCCAACGCAGCTGCAATCCTGGAAGCTATCTTTGCCATTTTTACAGAGGTGACCCTGGGCTCCTAAGCCAAACAAGTGCTAAGAATGGTGTTATCAGCCCGTCAAACAGCAAAAGTCCCCCAGCAGTACTGCAAACCGCTGGGGGACCAGATGCTGGATTCTCCCCCGACTGAACAGCAGCCTGTAGAAAGGTCGCCCAGCAGTCGGAAAAAGATCGACTTCAAAATCAATCGATCTGATCGTAGGGGAGATTTAGGCGGGGTGTCAACCGACTGGCATCTCCACATGACCACTACTCTCACCAAGCCTCTAGCTGGCA
>BIMP01000008.1 GCA_007996965.1 cyanobiont of Ornithocercus magnificus | reverse complement strand
GGTCCTCCCCTGCTCATCTCTGCCTATGGCTCTTTCAGGTCTCTCAAGAAAGCGTCTTTTGGAGCTTCTGGGGGCCGCGGGTTTAAAGCCCTGTCTTCTTAAGTATCCTTCCGCTGACTACGGTCTTTCGTAAGATATCAACCCCAGAGGCTTACCAATTTAGGCTTGTGGTTCTCTCAGCTTACGGAGATCTCAGGATTCTCAAGAATATAAACTTTAAACTTTATAGATGTAGTAGAGTAGAGTCTATACGCCTCAACCAAGGTGTGCTGGCAACTGATCTTGGCGAATACCACTAGGGGGGAAGACTATAGTTTTGGCTGTACTTGTGACTGAGTCGAAACAGACGCGATATAGATGAGGAGATTTCCTGTATGACTGGAGGTCCAAAACCGCCTAATAGCTAAAAATCTCCCAGCAGGAAACCGCTCCGCTGAGAGATTGGGCTGTTGGATTTCCCGCCGCCCCATCTCTGGGGACTAAGCAAACCCACCAAATGGCAACGCTTATCATCGGAAAATTCAGGCGGATGTCAAGCACATTTCCAAATGGCACGCCTTAGCAATCCTCTCTCTAGCCTCTGTCTCGGCATCATCCGTAACTGGGTCAGCGTTGTACGCTGCGGCAAAGGTGGCCTAATCGACGAGCAAGGCACAGCCTGGACACGACTTCCAGTAAGTGAAATTACTGATCAGTTAGCTCATGAGTTCCACCTCGAGGTGAATACCAGGAAGATTTATCGGGCACTCAAGGAACTGGAAGAAGCGAAGCTGATTCGCCGTGAACAGCGCCTCAAGCACCGCTACCGGCGCGATTACTGGTACACACTCACCAAGGAGGCAGAAGCCATCATTGCTGCTGCTTCTGCACGACGCTTCTCAAAAAAACTATCAGCTAATTACAAGGCAAGTTCTGGCTTGAGAAGTGCTATGATAACTAAGGCTATGATTGTAGCTAAGGTAATTGCAAAAATTAACAAAACTGCTATCCATGCTAATAAAATACGGCCACTTGGCTTTTTATAAATAATGGCTTCTAGCGTCAGCTTTTCTTTAAGATAGAACATTCCTTCCGATATAAGTTTATCACGCCAGTAGTCCGAATAGCGTGGTAAAAGTTGATAAATAGGAATATTTTCTGTTGGCGAGCCAGGTAAAACTCTACTCCTTTGGTATGGAGGTACATCATATCCAAAATTGACCATGTATTCCTCACTGTTTAATATCTCGTCAATGAACGATGCAAGACCATTAGTAGCTATTACAATAGACCAGGCAATACGCTCACCATCACCATAAGCAAGGCGACCTAGTAATTTTCCAATGACTTGATCAACTATTCTATAGTTTGAGTTGCACTGTAAGTAGCCCCTGTAGAATCTATCTGATAAGAGTAGACCCCTCATAAAATCCCTAGTATTGATGCTCCCACTTCGCAGTTGGGATTCTAAGTATTTATCTCTATCTGAAGCTAAAGGATGAAAGAATATCTGCTGGTAACACCTCTCAATTATCTGATCGACTGGCGATTGAGTCAGATTAGAGTTATCGTCACAGCTTAGCTTTTTCGGTTGGTTTAACTGAGTTAGACGAGAGTTTTGTGTTGACAAGGCAAATTTGAGAAGCGGGATATTTGAATACTTACCTAGTCTAGCCATCATTTAGAGTAACTAAACAACAGTCACGATAAGACAACTTAGGCTGCACACAAGTAAGGACTTTACTTAGCGATGTAACTTATGCTTTTGAGAGAGGTAGTAGACTAGACCTATATTAGATAAGATCTATATCCTTAGCACTAAGCGCTAAGATTCTTATCAGGCTAATATCTGAGTCTGTGAACCCAAAGGCTTATCATGCTTGGCAAAGTCTATCTTGTTAACTTAAAATGTATCGAGCAGTAGACTATCGAGAAATGTTCAAGTACAGAGAACTCTCGAGTTAGCTTTACTGGGTCTAGTATTTATTTACAAGTCTGGTGGTTGAGCAAAGTCTTCTTGAAACATCATACATCGGCCAAAGCTAATGCTAGTAAAGATTTTTAAAAACAAGTAGTTAGGCTAATAGCGAGAAATAGGATGAAGTAAGGTGGAAGTCACTGCTGCTTTTACTGCTAAAGTAAAAGGCTAATGCATCAGAGCTTATCGAATCTATATAGGGTTCTGTGAGTTAAGCGCGTAACTAACTCGGTTATTGCCTAGATTTGCTAGAGCCCTCGTAGGTGGCTAAATTGCGATTTTTTAAACTGATTTCCTCGATAATCGTAACCCATAGTGGCGGCTGGTAAAATTTTGACTGCTGAGATAAATATGGTCAGGTAATATATTCGCTGCTCAAACAGATGCACTCTATTTCTGGATATCCAGATCCTGCTCTGGCAATCCCTGCTTCTGCAGTGATCTTTGCACAAGCGGCAACAAGCGGTGTGCCTCGGCTAAGTCCACCATAGCAAGGCGGCAGCGCCGAGCTAGCACATCTGTAGGGGTCTGGGCATGTTCAGAATTAATGGCATAATCTATTTCGGCCTGGCAAAGGGGGATAACCGCACTAAGTGGATATCTTGACTTCTCAGGAGCAGCCTGAATTAAGGCTAGAGCTTCTAAGCCATGAGAGCTTTGCAGGTGATCAAGCTGTGAATCCTGTAACGTGGAGTCTGGCAGCAGTAGTCTAAGTTCATGGCGTTGAGCAGCCAGGAGCTTTAATGTCTGACTTTCCTCTACAGCAGCGCCAACTAGAGGAAGATTAGCTGGCAACGGCAATGACTTTTCTAGAAAAGTTTCAACTGCTTCAAGAGCTGCCTCTGCCATCAGTCGGCAAGTAGTCCACTTACCTCCCATTACACTCACTAGGCCGCAATTCATCGTCTCTACCTCATGCTCCCGTATAATCTGATTACTTGTCATATTACTACTAGCTGGTCGTAGGAGCGGTCGGCCGCCAGCCCAGCAGCTACTGATAATCAGTTCTCCTAAATCTGGAAACCAGGGTCGAACATGTTCGATCAAGTAAGATTGCTCTTGACGTGAGGGAGTGGCAGCTGCGTCAAGTGGGCAGGGGGTATCAGTAGTACCCACCAACGTTCTGCCAAAGAAGGGCAATACAAACAGAACTCGGCCATCTTCAGTGGTTGGCAATAGCATTCCAACACCTTCTGGGCAAAGGCTTGCTTCCAGCACAATATGTACTCCCCGACTGGTAAGAATGCGAGGAGCTATTGCTGGATCAGCCATCTGGCGAATATTGTCGGCCTGGATACCAGTAGCATTAACCACAGCTTGAGCTCGCCAGCGTTGCTGACTGCCGTCCCTGCCTTCAGTCAAGACACTATTGAGTCGTCCTCTCGCGTCTTTTTCAAAAGCTATTACCCGAGAGTGACAACTTATTATGGCTCCAGCACGTTCAGCTGTCAGAGCAAGTAGCAGGTTGAGACGAGCATCATCAAACTGACAGTCGGTGTAGGCAACGCCTCCTGTCGGGCCGGAGCATATCTTAGGTAGCAGCTTTTGTAATTCTTGCCTAGAGACCTGTCGACTACTTCCAATGTTCTTAGTACCAGCTAGGGCATCATAAAAATTAAGCCCAATACTATAGTAAGCTCTCTCATACCAATGACTAGTAGGCAGAGCTAGCTCCAACTTACGTGTCAAGAAAGGCGCTTGCCGCAACCAATGTCCCCGCTCGATTAGAGCTTCTCTCACTAAACGTAACTGAGCTAGATCGAAGTTCTTGAAGGCTAGCTCTAAGTAGCGCACGCCGCCGTGAAGCAACTTTGTGCTGCGGCAGCTAGTAGCACAACCAATATCACCTTGCTCTAGTAACACTGTCCGCAGTCCGCGGCGACAAGCCTCATAGGCTACGGCAGCCCCCGTTGCACCAGCACCAATTACTATTAAGTCAGCATCACAGACTGATTTAAGTTGGGTATCAAACATGCCAGTACAGACTACGGTGAACAGCATTATCCCAGCGTGATAGCCAGTTCTGACGCGCTTGTGCGCTAAGGCGCGGCAAGAAAAATTGAGCGCCATTTCGGCGGCTGGCTACTAGAGTAGGCAAGTTAATAGCGCCACACTGTACACCAGCCAATAATGCAGCTCCTCGAGCCGAACTCTGGATGCATGCGAGACGTCGTTGCACCTGCAGTCCTGTACAGTCAGCCTGGGCTTGCAACAATTTGTCTGAAGCAGCAGCGCCTCCGTCCACTGCTAACTCGCCCAAGCCTTGACCCAAGGCTCCTTCAGCTAAGCCTACCAGCTTGGCTACGGACAGTGCAATGCCTTCGAGAGCAGCACGAGCAATATGCCCACGGCAGCTGTCACGAGTGAGACCAATCAACAGACCTCTTGCCATAGGGTCCCAGTACGGTGTACCCCAACCCGTAAATGCAGGAACAAACATCAATCCAGCAGCATCGTTGACTGTACTTGCGAGGGCATCAACCTCTTCTGAGCAGCTGATAATACCAAGACCATCTTTTAGCCATTGAACTACAGTGCCAGCATTGAACAGGCTCCCCTCAAGACAGTAAGTCGGCTTACCTCTGTCATTAGTCCAACCAAGTGTGCTCAGTAAGCCCTCTTGTGAGTAACAGGGGACACTACCAGTGTTGACCACGAGAAAAGCACCAGTACCATAAGTACATTTACTCTCAGCATAGTTGAGACAGAGCTGGCCAAAAGTCGCTGCCTGCTGATCCCCGAGCAAGGCCTGCACAGGTACACCAGCGAAAGGAAGACCAGCAGCAATCCGACCGAAATTCCCGCGACAAGGTACAAGCTCAGGCAAAGCATCAAGGGAAAGACCAGTTAAATTACAAAAGCTATCTACCCAACAGCACTTCTCAAGATCCATCAGCAGGGTGCGACTGGCATTGCTCATGTCGGAGTAATGATGTTTGCCGGCGCTCAGTTGCCAAAGTAGCCAACTCTCTACCGTGCCGAAGCAAAGATCATGATCATTGGCCGCAGAGCTAGCAGCCACCTCATGTTCTAGTAGCCACTTAATCTTGCTGGCACTAAAGTAGGGATCGAGGAGTAGTCCAGTACGGCGTCGCCACTCTGACTCAAACCCTTGGTGCTTCCAGTTAAGGCAAAGATCCGTAGTACGGCGATCCTGCCAGACTATTGCTGGACCACAGAGCTCACCACTGCTTCGACGCCAAAGTACTGTGGTTTCTCGCTGGTTGGTAATACCACAGCTGACCACAGCTTGCCGCTGCTCAGGTTTTATTTTCCGCTCCAGCTCGGCCATAGCTTGACACTGACTATGCCAGATATCAGAGGCGTTTTGCTCCACCCATCCGTCTGCTGGATAGTTGATAGCCAAAGGAGCAAAGGCAGAAGCTACTAGGTTCCCTGATGTGTCGAACAGCATAGCCCTCGAGCTACTGGTACCCTGATCTAATGCCAATATAAGGGGAGATTCTGTCATGGTTGTTGTTCTTGTCAGCATCTAGCAGTTAAGGTTGCTGGCTTCAATAAAAGAATTACACTTTGGGCTCGCAATATGTCTAATATCTATCGATCGTTCCTGGGTATCATAACTTTAATTAACGTCATAATATATTACTAACTTCCTAACCTGCGGTAATTGTTAAGGACTATTAATAAAATTTGCTTCGTACTACTCTACTAATCTACGACATGAGAGACTAAATAGTACACAACTGCAATATCAGCAGCGCAAGACTAGATAATCTAAGAAGTAGCTAGGTAGAATGTAGACTTTTCTTCACAGAATATACGGCAAATAGCCAGTAAGCCCTCACAAGAGCTATCATTGCTACAACATCTGCAGCAGCCGGAAATCGCCCTCAATGTCGAAAAACTGTGGACAGAATGCCGATTTTTAGCAGTAGTAGACTATTCAATAAAGCGACTTTTGTAGGCTGCAGCAAGGTTAAAAATTAGTAGGTCGTTTTTAGCTTAGCCCACGTTAATCTGGATAAACACGCGGGCTTTTTGATAAGGAGCAATCCTATATAGAAGCAAGATTTTTGAGCTTCCGTGTACTAGATAAGAATGCCACTAATCTATAGACAATTAATTAACTGAGGGCCAAAATACTTGTTAATCTATTGAAGTCTATAGTCTAGGTTTTATCTGCAATCAAACTTGATGGCTTAAGCTCTGAAGTGCCAGAAGTAAACTAGAGTGATAGTGCTAACAGTATTCTGAAATCAGCTCACGGAGTTATACACGGTAGCTCCTGCTAAAAAACTAGATTAGATTCACAGAAAAGCTTCGCTCCTGAGCAATGTGCTGAGTGAGATACCTCCCTTCAAGGCTCCAGCGGTCCCCAATCATGTCAGGCAAGAAATTGACTGCATGTCTGCTATCGCTGCTGAGAAAACAGCTCGCAACAAATCAGAAGGCCAGGTGTAGATTCAAGGGATAAACCTAAAGAAAAGGTAATAGCTATTTACCTAGCTTTCATGCTTGGCAAACTGGGGATTAGTAATATAACTGCTACCGTTTTAGGTCTTTCGTCAGCCTCATTTCTCTGTAGTTTCATTATTGTTTCCTTCAAGCAGGATGTGCCGGCACTTATGAACTGGATTGCATACGAACAAAAAAGTTCAAAGAGGAGCTAGTGCTCCCTTATATTAGTTGATTGGGAGAGCTTTATTGTCAAGCGGCCTAGTAGTGTGGGTTGGTTTGCTTACTAATTGAGACACTGAGTAGATACAACTATATCTACATTATACTCTCACTAGTCTCTCATCCTACCTCAACATGTTAACAAGGACTACTGCCTAATGCTCTCTTAATAAGGTTGCATCAACATCATAGAATTAGAGCGCAAGCCAGGCCTAAATAGTACTTGCTCATTGCCTTAATCTTACCTTACTTTTTGGAAGACAGAGCTAGAATTCTTAGGCTCGGCTAACTTGGTAGATACATAATAATCCACAACTGAACACTTTTAAGAAGTTGAGGGGAGAGGATAGCAAAAATCATATTTGATGTGTTGTAGCTTTAAGCTTAGCTAAACGCTAGCATGTCATGCCGCTAATTAGTTTACGTACTAACCTCTCTGCTATTGAAGGTTCAGAGGGATTGCTGAAGGCTCTTTCCTTGGAGCTAGCAGAGGCAACCGGGAAACCTGAAGCTTACGTTATGACTCTACTAGAAGTTGGGTTGCCAATGACGTTTGCTGGAAGTAGTGATCCCTGCGCTTATATAGAGATCAAATCGATTGGTGCACTCAAGCCTTCTGTAATGAGTAGCCGTTTTTGCACACTAGTCCAGAAGGCAACAGGCGTAATGAAAGAACGCATTTATATTGGCTTTGATGACGTGCCTGCATCCTCTTGGGGCTGGAATGGGCGTACTTTTGGTTGAACCTAGTCATAGAATAAATACTAACTAGTTAACTCTCAAAAAGCCTCGATGTCATGGCTTAGCATATCCAAACTTTTACTGACTGCTATTACCCATACTGTTAAGCATCCCCGAAGAGGGGTCAAACTCAAACACGCGCCCATAATAGGCGCAGCTGAATCATTGCCTCATGATGGGTCAGGTTTGCAACAATATCCTCCTTAGATTCCAACATTCTCCGCCATGAATGCCACTTGGACCGAGCAATGGTGGCCGGTAGCCTACCTGCAAGACCTTGACCAACATCGCCCCATTAGCTTCACCCTACTAGGCGAAGACCTGGTTCTTTGGTGGGACTTAACGACAGAGAGCTGGTGTGCATTTCACGATGTTTGCCCTCACCGCCTGGTACCACTCAGCGAAGGACGTATCAATGCAGAGGGACAGCTTGAATGCCCATATCACGGCTGGAGTTTTGATGGTGATGGACAGTGCCGTCACATTCCGCAAGCAGAAGCGGGAACCCGTTCAGAAGGGCGACGCTCTAACTGCACCAGTCTGCCTACAGCTATAGGTCAAGGTTTGCTGTTTGTCTGGACCGGTCAACCCTCAGAAGCAAATCTTTTGCAGCTCCCCCTGGTTCCCGCTCTAGAGGAAGAGCCAGATAGCTGGGTGGTACAAGACACATTTCGGGATCTGCCGATGGATGCAGTCACCCTGTTAGAAAATGTGCTTGATGTAAGCCATATACCATTTACTCACCACCGAACTGTCGGCCGACGTGAAACAGCTGCTCCTATAGCAGCTGTAATCACACGTGAGGATGCAAGCGGTTTTGAAGCTGTGTGGGAAGAGGGTCCTCGGCGCGGTAAGCTAGGTGCCCAGTCTACCAAGTTTTGTGCCCCTCAATTGATGTGGCATGACTTAACAGCTAAAGGCCTGGGTCGACTGCTCACTGTTGTCTATGCTGTGCCGATCCGGCGTGGTGAATGTAGGCTATTTGCAAGATTCCCTTTCCAGTTTCGATCGGTACTGCCGCGCTTACTACTTAACTTGCGGCCTCGCTGGCTACAGCACATTAATAACCATAAGGTATTGGAAGATGATCAAGTGTTCCTCCACTGCCAAGAAAGAACTATAGCGAGAGTTAGCGCCAGTGCAAAAGTTGAACGGGAGTTTTTTCTGCCAACCAGTGCAGATATCTATGTGGTAGCACTACATCACTGGCTTAACGTCAATGGTGGCGGACCTTTTGCTAATGAACCACTACCACCCCATCAGCCCCTACAAGCACTGATGGACCGCCACAAAAGCCATACTGTTCACTGCCGCAGCTGCTATAGTGCCTTGCAGCGTATTTCAAGGCTGAGACCCTGGTTGTGGACTTTGATTTGGTTGGCATCGGCCCTTGTAGGATTAGGACAGTTGGGGTGGCTTTCCTGGATCGGTCTTGCTCTAGCAATTATCTCGGCTCTCATGTTGCGCCAGACGCAGTTTTGGTTGGAAGGTCTAACGATGGGAAACGGTAATGCTCCACGCAATCAGATTCCCTGAGCATGAGATTATGAGATGAGGAAAAGCAGAAAATAGAACTGCAAATACATTAAAGGCTTAAGAAGTGAAACTAGCACTAAACGTATTCTTTCTACTCGTACCTAGTCAAGCCTATCATCTTTATAACGGGTGTGGCCCCGATAAATAGTTTGGGCCTGGCCTCTGGATTACTATATAGCTGCCTGCAGATAACCTATTTGATGCTAGATAGTTTCTCGACTTCACCTAATTCATAGAAATTGGACCTTCATTAGTAAATGACTGCAATAGGGTTTACAGCAATAAAGACTCAAACTCCTCGTATTGCTAGCGAGCCTTGGATAACCGGCAGAAATTATTTAGCAGTCTAGATATAAAAGTCTTGGTAGTTACTATCTTCAAGTAGAGTTCTGAATGAGAAAACTCTATATCTTGCAAGAGGTAACTAGCAGAATGTTCTGTTTGAGACACTTCGAATCAAGAAGCCTGGAAGTGAGTCAGTTCACAGTAGCAAAAACTACTATCTATGCAAAGTTAGCTTAGTACAGCTACAAAAATTGCCTAACTAGCAAGGTCACTGAGCAAAAGTTTATGGAGAAGTGCCTGATGTCGCAGATGGTCAAGAGTTTAGAAACTGCAGCAGAACTCTGGCTAGCAACTAGCTTTGAGCTGTATAAGTCTTTTGAAACAAGAAGATGTTATACTAACGTCTTTAGCCAAAAGCTCAGAGCATATCGACACGTGTAACATTAAGCTTTTCTAGATAGCAATTGCATCTTACTGTGATTCACAAGAGCACTAATTAAGAATAATGTTGATTAGTACTTTTATAGTGCTCTGACTACGTGGCTTCACAAACAAGACCTACATCCTAGCAGAGAACCAGTATCAGGTCATTTAAAGGAGATGGAAAAACTGTAGATACTCTTAGGCACTTCACAGTGTCACCTGGAAACCAGCCTAAGGTTAGGGATTGTTGAGATGAGTCATTATTACGTTAGCGCGAAGTGCAGATCCGATAATTTCTGCTATGTATATCCCATATCTTTTAGCAGAGCTAAAGTATGATGGGAGAGCTTCACCTAAAAATCCGACAAATGCTTGATCGCATTAGGCGAAAGGTCGCCTATGTGCCTGCGGTCGAGGATACCGTCAAGTCTTTAAAAAATCTGGGCGTTGATCTAAGAAATGACTCTAAAGGTAAATGAGCAACTATTTTAAAGTCTCATGAGCCTTACTGCTGCATTTTTCTACTCTCACTCTAAGCAAGTTGCTGCGCAAGGCGAGCTTCAGGTTCAGAATTCTGGAGAGTACCGCAACAGTTGGCAAACAACAGGCAAATCCTATAAAGAGCTGCTTAATCAGATACCCAATAGCAATGCTCTCACTTTGGTGCGATCACATTAGGTTATACTGCTTTCCCTATACCTTCAAGTGATGGCATTCAATACCACTTCAGAAAAGCAGTTCTTTCAGGCTATCCCCATTGCTTTTTTATATGCAGGGCGTTGCCGAGTCATTTCGATCAAGGCTTGCACTTCTGGATATGCACTCAGATCTTCAGCAGGGAAGAATAGCTTGATGTAGGCAAGGTGGGAGCTCACCGCACAATCAGCGGCGCCCCACTGGCTTCCTACTAAAAACCCTCTCTTGATTTGAGAGTCAAGCTCCGAAAGAAGCCTAGGCAGAATTTTCGCCTTCTGGTCAGGCACAAAAATTGCAAATGCCAAAGTCGAGCTGGCAAAGTGTGTCCACTGACTAATTAAAGAGCGATCAATAGGTTGCCTGATTTCATTTCCGTGATGTTCTGCAAGGTGGAGTAAAATTGCGCCAGATTCAAAAAGTGTGGCGCTACCTCCGCTGACATCAAGAATAGAATCATCTCTCATTGCTGGAAGTTTTCCGAATGGATTAACTGATAGGAAATCTTCCTGGAGGTTTTGGCCAGATCTCACAGAGACATCAATTAGCTTATATGCAATGTTCTTCTCCTCCATATACCAGCGTGGTATTGAAGCACGAGTTTGTGGTCCGCCGTAAAGGGTGATCGCCATTGGAGTGATTTATCTGATATTGATTCTAGAAGGAATTGGCTTCTAAGTTCGCTAAGGCTGCCCAAGTGATTGCCTCCCTAATCAGTTTTGCCACAGCGGCAACGGACAGTCTAATATCGACGCTGGGATTGACACAGTCAACTTGTCTAGTGCCTAACCTTCTGGGAACAGGATTGTAAGAAGCGTTCCGTTAATTGAACTCTCAAGCTCTAAACACCTTGGCTGTTTGCTACACTAACAAGGATACGCCCTCAAAAGGGTACAAGTATACCTATAAATTCATAAATTCCTGCTCACAAGTGGGTAAGACAATGTCTCGATTACTAGCTGCTTAAAACAGTGGATGTTATAAACATTATAGGTCAGTAGGACATTAACCTACAGCTTTATACTTTACTAATTCCATAAGTGACACAAAGCAAGCTTAGATATTGCTATCAGCATAGCCTATGGCAATATTTAGCCTAAGAAGTATATAAAACCTGATTGCGTAGTTTGCATCAAAAATTTTATCTCCAAGGGTAAGAATTTACACTGACCTAATGTTTGAATTCTAAGCATCTACAATCGATTTATGCTAGAGTCTGATATTGGCGCTCTCGCAATTCAAAATCGCAGTTGGTGGAATTACGTCGGTCCCGGTACTACCAGGTTCTATCTACCTTTTGTACCAGACATTTGGAGTTAAAGCTTTAGACACAGGAAAAGTGGATAAGCCAAAACCCTCAGCTAAAATATCTCCCGAAACTGATGACAAGCTGTCATCTCCCAAAGTAAGCTCATGACTTGAGATAGCAACTAGCTCACATATTCCATGTCCGTGAACAAAGGTCGGGTGACTGTTGTAGATCGACTTCATCATAAGCAAAAGACCTCCTCAATATTAGTAGTACCTGCATCAGGTATCATAAATACTTAATAAGTTCTGCTCGATCCTCATAATTTTAGCAATATTATGAGGATCTTTTCTGTCTAGGTTATAGATCTGAACACTGGCGTAACCTACTCAGATCTTGCACTCTGCGTATAGGACCTTGCGCTTGCACCAACTGGGCCGGCTGAAGTTGACTATGCCTAGTTACAGATGTCTTGAAGTTTAGACACTGTACTGCTTGAGTGTGTCACATACTCAGGTGCAGAAATTTTTACTGCATCTTTATAGCCTATCCGTAAAGCTACAACTTTTTGCAGTCTGCTTTTCTAGCTTTTCCTGAAGTAGAAGTCATCCTGTCTTGTAACTACTGCAAAATCTTGAACCATCATGTTTATAACTGATGCTCTACTGTAACTGTCTACAGCTGTTTCCTAGTTAGGATAAGTTAGGCTCGTTGTACGAGCATGTTTAACAGTTGAATTCATCTGAGCACTGTGTACAAATATTATATTATGGCTAGGCACTAATTTGGGCACTCAGACCATTAGTCGCCAACCTTATAAAGTGGCCCAGTCATATCTCTGGAGTAGGCCAAGATAGTATCTCTATCTCTGTTTAAGCTGGTTTTCCAGACCTTTCTAGTCGTCTTGAGGTTGTAGTTAGGTATATCATCGAATTTCTGAGTTTTTAGCTAGGGCATCATAAATGAGCAGACGTGGACAAAGTCAACACACTTAGAGATTTTGTCAAGCAGTTTACTCTGGTGAATCTTCTGCCTACTAGAGCTTCCGGTTAGATAGAGCCTAACTTCTACTCATACTAGGCCTAGCCTAAATCATCTCCCAAGGAGCTTTGAGGGTTTCTGAAAATCCCGAGATCAGCCTTTGTCAAAAAGGCAATAGAAGTAAGCCAAGGGCCTTTAGAAAAGCTTTTCATTGCTTTGGTAAGGCTAGTCGACGACTAGGTGTCGAAAGCCTGAGACCCAGACTTCTTTGATTTCTCTACCAAATTTGTCGACTCCCAATAGTTTTTCAGGCCTCTCTACGAATCGGGGCTTGGAAAGCGTCGGTAAGTCAGCTTCAAAGCCCTTAGAAGGCTGTTGTTCATGGCTTGCATGGGAATATGTAGCTGGGCAGGCTTGGCGGGCAATCCTAGGGGCTTCAGGGTGCCTTAGCGGTGGTTCTAGGTGGTGGCATGTACTCATGCCTCGTCCTGAAGGATTCGGAAGTTGGCTGCTCCTGCTAACCATGCGCTTCACTTTCTCAGCAATCCACTGTTCAGCACCAATGACTGAGGTGGGTGTTCCTTTTCGCCTATCTGCCTCTTCCTCAGTCTGCTTTCTCCGCTGCTCTCGTCTTGCTTCCTCAGCCCTGTTCCGCTCGCGTTGGACTTCTTTGTCTAGCTCAGTGCGTGTTCTAGGAGAGGGTATCTCAACAAGAATTTGGTGGTCGGACAAGTGCTCTGCCACTGTCTGCTTTGTTTTCTCTTCCTCCATCTCTTCTCTATAGCTTGTCTTCTCCTCCGATTCTCCTACATCCTTGGGTGTTTCCACTGAAGCCAGCACAGGGGATATAGAGAAAAGAGAAGTAGATACTTGAGTATTTAGAATAGGATTCGACACCTGCGTCAATTGCATGTGTTCATCAGTGTCACTTGGTACTGACACACATGGCCGGCGATCTGGTCTTGAGAAAGACTGCGAAGTCCCTGGACAACTCTTCACTCGAGCCTCTGGACGTCGGTGCTTAGATTGCTGATGCTTGACAAGGTGAATAGGAGTATCAGCTTTGGCTGTATGACTTTCAGTAATTAGGGTGTACCAGTAATCCCTTTTGCAGCTAGGATTTTGCTTGCGACATATCAGGTTTGCCGCCACAAGTTTGTCAAGGGCTCGATAGATTCTTCTGGTGCTGACCTCAAGCTGAAACTCACGAGCCAATTGCTCGTTGATCTGCCAAGCTGGCAAACGGGTCCATGGCCTGCCTTGTTCATCGATTCTTCCACCCTTACCCTTGCGGACAACGGTCACCCAGTTGCGGATGATGCCGAGACAGAGACTGGAAAGAGGGTTGTTGAGAGGTGCCATTTAGGAGATGTGCTTGACATCCCGTTTGAATCCCTTAAGATAGATTTCGTCTTGGGTAAGACTTGATCCTCAATCTGTTCAACAAACGGCCTGTAACAGGGTTGTTGCCAGTTGTGGGGATTAACTCAACGCCGGCCTCTCAGTAGTTACCATCTGCTGGGGGGCTCTTTGTTGTGCAACGGGGTTTGTGTTAAATGCATTTTTATCACACTTTTGTGCCAAAGAGCCTACGAAGGCCAGCAACCTATGCAGTTTTTAAAGTGGCAGCGAACACTCGCCCAACATAATATAGCTATGAGAACTAGCGACCCTCTAAAAACGATACAACATGCTATGGTAGAGAGAATGCAAGTTAAGTGCGGAGATTGCCGCAAAAAACAGTGAGTAAAAGATACGATAGCTAAGCAACTAGCCCCAGCGAGAATACTTTGGATAGTAGTCCAGTGTAGCTGCCAAGCGATGTCGCACTCATGTCATATCTGGCAGTTGCAGGAACTGACAAAGATATTGAGATGATCACTGCTGCAACTTCTCTGCACCATATTGGTTTAATGAAAGCTATCTATGCGCATTGACAAAAGTTCTTCAGCGTCCTGGTCTACCAGGTGATATTCTTTATAATTTTCCCAGCTTGGTAGACCAAGTACTAACACACATAGGGCAGACAGCCTTTGATCATCGATGTTTTGATAAAAAATCGAGAAGAACTCACCGAAAGCATGTCCTGAAATTTAGTCTCCCTAATTCCCATCACTCTTTTAAAACTGTGCAAGTGTTATACTTGCAGCTTGTCTCTTATCTTACGCTACTACTAGTGTCTCCAAAAGTATGCAGCCATAGATGCTTTGCGAATTGATCGCTGCACTAACCTGCTGGCGGATACTTGAGTAATCAACTCCGATAGCGCTTGACCAGCGCCTGCTTATACTTATAGTCTAAGCTATGTTATTCATTCTCTCACTATCTGTATTTTAGAATGCTGGCCAAAACGCTGTCCCTATTACCAACCTCACAACACCTACCATTTAAGCATTTAGCAATCGGGACAGCGTTTTGCTTAGCTACAGACAAGTTTCGTGCAGAGAGTTGTATGCACGCCTACAGCCGAGCAGTTTTGGATAGGCCTGTTTGTGTGCTTGTCTCTTGCAGTACTTACCTTAAGTAACAGCAGACGATTGCTGCCAAATACCAAGCCGTTGCAACAGATTGAAGAGTGACAACTGGTAAGGGTTTACAAATTTTAACTTACTTTAAGCTTTAAGGCTTTCATGCTCATCATCTTCTTGATCCTCATACAAGTTATAAACATTAGCCTACCAGAAAAACTGTTGAGCCAGTAGCGTCTTTTGCGGGTCTATATATCTACATCAATTACCCGAATGGCCTGTTTAAAATGAATAGGATCAGTGAAAATGCAATGGCAATTAGTACTGAGTCCCTGTTCAAAAAGATGATTGTATCATTCTTTCGATTTAAGGCAGCACCATAGGCAGCACCATAAATGAGGCAAAATAGAAAAGTACTGAACAGTAGAGTCCAAGGATTCATTGATGCTTGATGATTAGAGTATCCTTAGCTAGAATAAGTGATAAAAACAATACAGTTAGAGTATTGCAGTGAGGTAAGTCAATCCTGTACACTATAAACAGAACTTAAATTAAGCAGTTAGTGCTTGAGATCCCTTTCTAGAACCTATAAACTTGCCTCAGGTCGGCCATTACACTTGAAGATGTGATGTTAAAAAACAGGCAATCATACCAAAATGAGTTCCGTTAAAGATAGCTTGAGGGTCTTTATCGCTTAGAAACTACTTCGAACAAATAAGAATAACATATAGAAGTCCAAAACCGCCTAATAGCTAAAAATCTCCCAGCAGGAAACCGCTCCGCTGAGAGATTGGGCTGTTGGATTTCCCGCCGCCCCATCTCTGGGGACTAAGCAAACCCACCAAATGGCAACGCTTATCATCGGAAAATTCAGGCGGATGTCAAGCACATTTCCAAATGGCACGCCTTAGCAATCCTCTCTCTAGCCTCTGTCTCGGCATCATCCGTAACTGGGTCAGCGTTGTACGCTGCGGCAAAGGTGGCCTAATCGACGAGCAAGGCACAGCCTGGACACGACTTCCAGTAAGTGAAATTACTGATCAGTTAGCTCATGAGTTCCACCTCGAGGTGAATACCAGGAAGATTTATCGGGCACTCAAGGAACTGGAAGAAGCGAAGCTGATTCGCCGTGAACAGCGCCTCAAGCACCGCTACCGGCGCGATTACTGGTACACACTCACCAAGGAGGCAGAAGCCATCATTGCTGCTGCTTCTGCACGGCGCTTCTCAAGGCGTAAGAAGCCACTGCCCAAAGCCATGAAAGGGGCAACGTGTCGAAGTGACAAAACAGGACAAATCAAGGTGACACATGTGTCACAACAATATCTAAATACTCCAATCAAAAAAACTCTTACTCTTAGCGAGGCAAAAGAGGGACAGGACAAGGAAAAGACAGAGGAGAAGGGAATAAGGACTAGTCAGCCAGGAACCAGCCGATACCAAGAAAGGCGTAGGCTGGAAAGAATGTGGTCGTGGCTAAAGCAGTCCTCTAAACCCCTTACAGACCAGCTTGGGGTACCGACAGGTTCAACCCATCCACAAGCTCAGTGGAAAGCTGCTGAGAGCTCTGAGGCAGCATTACCATTGGTCCAAAAGCCACGATTTGTAGAGCGGCCTGAAAAGTTGGTAGGAATCGATAAATATGGAAGAGAAGTTAAGGAGGTTTGGGTCTCAGGATTTAAGTATCTTGTGGTTGACTGATAAGAGGTTTTAGGTAAAAGACAACTCAGCAGTTATACAAGCACTTAGAAAAGGCTTGTAGTCAATCCATCTTGCATACCAGGATTGCTCTAGATGCAACCAACTATTTAAAAGACCATATAAGATATCTTTCTGAAATATGGTTCAGAATCTCGGATGCCATCCAACACCTTTCCAAAACCAATATTTAATGTTTGGGGAGATTAGGCTTTTCCTAGAGGTAACAGCACTATTCGCTTGATTCATCTAGGCTACTTAGCCCACAATCCCTAAAGTTAACTAAGCTTTGCTAGGCTATTAGCTTAAAAGAAAGAGGTGGCAGGAAAGTCATCTATAAATGTACCATATTTCCAGTCCAACAAAAGTTAGCGTAGTGCTACTACCTGCCAAAACAAACATTCTAAAGGATGTGGAGTAGCAACTACTAAGCATAAGGTTTATAGGCTAACCTACCATATGTTTTCTGCCAGTATGATAAATAGCAGAGAGCATATAGTAGTCAGGAATTATTCATAGAGTCTTGGTTACTGGAAAAACTCTAAACTTGACCTACAGGAATGATTAGCTGGTGTCACTAGTAACTAATTATCTAGGCTGATATTAGTGGAATGTAGTAGTTAGACGTACAGTATCTTAAGCTGGGTTGGTTCAGCGGTGCTGCCGAAAGCTGTCTACCCAGGTACGCCATTGCTCAGCTGCCACATCGCGACCGCCTAGACCGAAGGCCAGCGCTGCAGCAGCAGCTATACTACCCAGGAGTAATCCAAAGGCCAAGTTAACAATACTTGGTGCTATGCCCATCTGTTGTAGTGCCATAGCACTGCTGAAGGCTATAATCGTCACGCGAGATGTTTGACCTAAAAGAATTCCTTGCTGGTCATTAGAGCTACGCAGTAGTCCAGCAGTTAGGTTAGCTAAGTAAAGCCCTACGCCAAAGATCACTAATCCAGCAACTACTCGGCCAAACAGAGTTAGCAGACTGGCTACCACTGTTGTAAGTGCTGTAAGGTTTAGTACATCAGTAGCAGCCACCAAGGCAAACAACAGGATACCTGCTGTCGCGACTAGACCTACTAGTTCAGAAGGACGGCGGTGAATTGAGTTACCAAGTGCCTTGACACCATTATCTTTACTCTGGGTTTCAAGACCTAGCCAGACAAACAGATGATCAAAACCAAGCCCTTGCAAAATCTTAGTTACCAGTTGACCTACTAAGCGTCCAATAGCTACAGACGCCAGAAGAATTACCATGGAGGTAAATATCTGAGGCAGACTGCTCAGCACACGGTTGAGCATAGCTGTAGCAGGTTGGGAAATAGCTGGAATCGCTAGAGCTTCTAGGGCTGCAGTAGTTGTTGGAATTAGGACTAACACATAGATGATCGTGGCTAGTAACCAAGACAGACCCTGACCTTTCTCAGCTTTAAGACCAAACTTTTCACCCAACTGATCACTTCCGGCAGAAACTAGTAGCTGGCCAGACAGCCGACTCACAGTGCGAGCAATAAACCAGCCCACAGCAGCGATAGCAGAAGCTTTGATAAGCCGTGGCAAGGCTGCTAGGAGGTCATTGAGCAAGTTAGCCACTGGTGCTAATTGGTTACCTAGATTAAGGGTATTAAGTACCAGTGGCAGGAAGAACAATAGTACCAGCCAGTAGAGAAGACTAGCCAGAGTTTCACTCAACAGTAAGTTTTTACCACCACTTTCATTATCGATGAAACGTTCCTCAAAGCGCAGGAGCTGGTTACTGCGACGCACCGTAGAACTACCAAGACTAGCCACCAGCCAACCTATCGCTGCTAGTATAGCTGCGGCTCCCAACTGTGGTAGAAAAGCAAAAATCTGGTTAAGGAATTGATTAAGTGGTTCAGAGACTGTTGCTAAGTCAAGCACATTGAGTGCCGCCACTAATGCCAATATCAGAATTACCCAGAAGATTAAAGTGGCAGCCCAATTCTCTAGGGAGAAGCCATTAGCAGGCTTGTCAGGACCGCTGCTTACTAGGCGGTCAAGTCGAGTGCGTCGCAGCAGTCGACGGGAGGTACTGGCGACTATGCCTGCCACTAGCCAACCCACTAAAAGAATTGCTAGGGCTCCAACCAGATTAATTACAATCGGCAAAACCTGGGTCTGCAGAAAAGCTAGCCAGTTATCCGCAGGAGAAGTTGCCAAGGGACCGGCGACACCCAGGGGTGATGCAGAAGCCATGCCTGTGACATCATCACGCCCTCACAGGCTGTGCAGGTCACTACCAAAGGGCAATGCTTTGTTAAGAGGCTGTTGAAAAGCTCTCCAAACTCTAATCGCACAAGCCGAGAAACTAGGGGTGAAGCAACTTCAAGTGTTCAGATACTGGTTGAAAATATTCCAAGGCTTCAGAAAAAGGGATTGAATTTCGAGAGCTTATTGCAGAGCGCTCCTAGTTTACTGCATCTCTTAAGACTTTCTCAAGCTCTATGAGAGTTGCCCAAAACTAATCCCCAAATTATCCAGAGATTCCTAATCACAGACAGTTTTGCGAAAGTGCACCCTAGCGATTGCGCACAAGCTGACAGGTAACTGTATACATGATGCACATGTTAGTGAGTAAAGTGAAAGTAGCAATAGAATTTTAGTTAGTTAATGTATGTGTGTTGCCTCTAAGCAGTCTTATCTGGGAGCCATCACTATTAGATAAAATGCAAGCTAGATGTTAAGGGCTAATGTCTTCTTTGAAGCTCACCAGTCTTGCAATCTCTGAAATAGAGGTTGCTCATCTCTTAGAGACTATTATATGTGCAGGTGGCTATTGTTCTCCTAAATACTTCAGCTCTGCTAGCTAAACGAGGTTCACTTACAAAGAAGTTAAAATCTTCGTCAACTTTTGAGGGCAGCAGTCTCCCGAGCTGCTTTGGCCTTGCTATCTAAATTTCAGTCGTTGATTGAATTCCCATCAAATTTCCTGCATTGTTGGCACAAGCTATCTACAGACTAAACATGATGAGACTACGTGTAGCACAAGCAAAAAATCTCAGCAAGAGGATGCCGTAAACTAAGCAGGGGTAACCTAATATATTTATGTGCATAGAGCCTTCTGAAGGCCCATGTGTTTATCTGGCTGCTGAGTACCTGAAGCCAGATATATAAATACTTCTGGTATGTCTTTCGCACCTATTAATGCCTACAAGTCTTCCAATAGCGAATAAGTCTCTGTATTTCAACTTAGCCTAAGAGGTAAGCAAGTCAAGTTCATACTTACCTGGCAACTGCAATCCTTAGTAGAAAGTAGTATGTACCTAGTGTTAGTAGCAGCATCTACACATCGAGCTATTGTTCTGCATGTAGTAGATTACCGCTGCCTTTTAGGAAGCACACCCGTTGCTAATCTGTCTACCTCCGCTTTTACGAATGACATTGACCAGCTGATAGCGTAAATCAGACAAGACTCTGAAAAAGCTACCAAGCTATGATATTATAGTATTTTTGTTGATCTTGTCTGATTGCTTTAGACTATTCCATTCATCTTTAGAGCCGGGATGGGTAAATCTGCTAGTAGCACAGAAATCTCTTGCCACCAGGCATTTCTACGGTAGCTGTCTCTACAAGTTCATAGCTACAACCCTGAAGGTCATACCAGGATTCTAAGTCTAGCCTCGACAGGCTGCTTCTGGAGAAGTAATTTTAACTAACTGCTAATTCCATCACCGGCTTTTTGCTGTCGAGAGAAAAATGCGCATTAAGACCGATTGGCAAGTTTTTCGTCTGTGTGCAAGGTGACTGTATTGAGATCCGGAGGTGCCTCCTAAATGATGGCTGATACTCCACCTGAGCAAACCGCAGAAGCATCCAGAACCTTCTGGTCTCTGCTTCAATAACTCACCTTTGTAGCGAGGATTGTTCTTTTGTAGGCATCGATAAGGTACGCCATGCGAATCAACACCTCGCTTGCACTAGCCTAGAATCTAGTAGTGTTTGTGCAAGCTACGCCAAAGCTAGTAATCCTAGTTATTAGTAAACCCTTCGTCTAACCCATTTCCTTTCAGCTCTCCTATTCTTAAGTATTGTCGTGACTGGCCTTACTGATAGAGATCTGGTCTGAAGAAATACATAGGCGAATAAGCTAGGCCGCCTCTTCTATTCTAGAAGAGGCGGTATTCTTTGTTAGAACAACTAGTCTAACAGACAGCAACTGGGTATAGAGTGTGAGCAACTTCTAAGTTGCCAGCTGTAGATGCTAGCTAGTTTTCTACAAACTGTAAGCAGCAAGTAATTTATGCAAGTTAGCTAATGTTTGAATACCACTTGTTGCTCTTGTAGGTACAATCTTGACATACTATAAGCTTTGCCTACGCTAGTGTAACTCCGCCTCCCCAGAATTGCTAAACCTACACTTGTCTGCTGTCCGTTTGCTCTAAAAAGTTTAATAATCTCTCAAAGAGATCAGTTTGCAGAGTGCTTACCTATGCTTAAAAAGTGTTACTGACTGGAGAGTCAGAAAATCACAGCTTTGCTAATCAACTGAGGGAGGTATAGATATTTTGTCAGCGACCCGAGGACCCCAC
>BIMP01000007.1 GCA_007996965.1 cyanobiont of Ornithocercus magnificus | reverse complement strand
CACCCGGCTATGGAGATGGACCACATGGGCCCGAGCCCTATGGAATATCTCTCCCGACCTTTCAGCCAGGACCCCCCAACAAAAATGGCTGTATCGAACCCTACGAGGCGATTTGATGTCCGTATGCCCCCGGACCTTGCGCAAGATATGCAAGATCTTGAACAAGAAACTGGCCTTTCTCGCGGTGAAATCTTTCGCCGTGCCATGGCTCTCTACAAGAGTGCAAAACAAACCCAGTCGGCTAGAGGTAATGTGATTCTTCGAGATTCGGATGGAACGATTCGAGAAGTGATTGGAATATAATGGGTTTAGAAAATAAAGAAGAAGATAATCAACATTCAAACGGGGAGAGTAATCTCCCCGTTAGTGGCAAGCTATTTAAGGAGAGCTTGACAAATGCTCTAAGTAATAAAAAAGTTGAATTTATAAATATATCTAGAAGGAAGAAAGGTGAGATCCCAGAAGAGATCCCACACGGTAGAGGAAGGCTTATTGTGGCTGGTTTTGCTCTTGGGATATGCCTAATCGCTCCTTGTTTCTCTAATGTTCCCGATAATGTTAGAACTGGCTTGCTTACGATCGGCGGGGCTATATCAACCTCTCTTTTCAAAGGTTTTGAGAACAACTGATTTTCGCTCTTGACCTAAGCTACTCAGCCTGATGTTTAACTGCAGTAGTTCAGTAAGCAAACTTTGCTGGTCGCAGTCTCAAACCAAAGAGGAAGGCGTAGAGAAGTCCACCGCCGCCGTACACCTGGCCCATCGTATACAGCTGCAGGAGCAGACCGTGGTGGTGGCCGATCTGGAGCCACGGCAAACGTCTAGTGCCTTTATGGGTTCTTACTAGTTAAAATTTCTGCGGGTGTATTTGAGTCCTAGAATATCTCTAGAGACAACCTAAAAGTATTTGAGCGTGACGGCGACCAGTGCGGTGCTGCGGTGTGGCTGCGAATTCTGGTGCAGTACAACGGCGGCGGTTTCAACGTTGCTGTTGACGACTTGATCAGCAGGCCAGTAGCCTTGCTTCTAATCCGGGGGGAGCAATGTTGGGCTCGAAAACCCTGAGATGGCGTCACTCCTCATCCACCAGCTGCAGACAATCGCCGCGCAGGGGCTGGAAACGAACCAGCTGGGGTCAGCTGTAGCCGCTACCAGGGAGTTGGCTGCACTGCTTGGAATCGGTATGCAAAATCGCAGACAACGTGGGTGGCATGGCACTCATAAGGCTTGATCAATAACGCCCGTATCCGAAATCAATTAGAAAGGCTCGGCCCTTGCTTAGGGGTCCAAAAGTTAGAAGTAAATTCCAGTCCAGGGCTCGAGGGGATTGAAACGGCTACTAGCAAGGATCTAGCGGGGCAAATGATTCAAGAACTCGAGCGAAAACCGGGCTGGGTTCGTGCCTGTTCGATGCCAGTCTTAGCCGCTTAGCGATCTGTTTGTTAGTCGGCATTTACGGCACTCTGCTCAATCAGATTTGAAGTGTCACAACTAAATGACTTTCGATGCTGGCTCTGCTGGTGTTGGTGATTTGGATTATTTCTATATCATGGCGTTTGTCGTGAAGACGACGATTAAATATTTTGGCTTTTAGTTACCCTTGTCCCCTTATTTCTGGCAAAATTTATCGATCTCTTCCTTCCGGCGATGCATTTGCTGGTTGCTTAGTTAAGTGATGTTTTTTGCTTTCTTGGCTTTGTTATTGCTTGAATTAAGATGTTCAACTTTTGGGTCCCAGTTCTTCCACTTCGCTTCGAGCGTCCGCTGCTTTCATTAGCTGCTGCTTTATTGGTTTGGCTTTTGCTGCAGCTTTTAGGAGCGACTCTTTTACGTCGCCAGCCTTGGCGGGGTCTTGCAAATACTTCATGCCTGAGTGTTTGTATCACAGTAATTAGTTTGGGTGTGGGTACTTGGCTGTTGCAATTGATTCCAGCGCAGGAACGACTAAGTCTTCTCACTGTTTCAAGCCTTCATAGTTTCTTGCTCATATGTGGTGCTGCTTGGACGCTAGGAAGATGGCGCCGGTATTTTCGGAGTCGACAAAGCCTATTTACCGATCAATTGCCTTTTGGGCTGAATTCGAGGGAGAAACTATTTCTCTCTGACGTCCTTGACAAACTTCTAGGGGTCAGTGTTTTTGTTCTTTGGCTATTGGCTGTATTGGGCATGCTTGGCGTTTCGGTCACGGTGCTGGTGACAGCAGGTGGCCTTGGCGCAGCAGCAGTTGCCTTTGGAGCTCAAAGCGTGGTGTCTGATTCACTCACCGGGTTTTCTTTGTATTTGAATAAGCCTTTTGTGGTTGGAGACTTTATTGATATTCCCTCAGAAACACTCGCGGGTGAGGTAGAGAAGATTGGTTGGTTCTACACGCAACTCCGAACATATGACCGCCAACCAGTGTTTATTCCTAATGCAATTTTCGGGCAGCAGTCGGTGATAAATGTCAGTCAAATTGATAATCGTCGCTTGATCATAGCCTTCTCTGTAACCTATAGCGACCGAGATCGTATTCCAGCTATCTGCGCGGAGTTGACCGACCGATTGCGTCACCATCCGTTGATCAACCCTGCGCAAGATCTCCTGGCCGTCTTTAGCGGTTATGGAGCGTCTAGTCTTGATTGTCAACTCATTTGCTGTGCTACTACTAGTAACCGTGTCGACGCATTGCATCTTCAGCATGACCTTCTTTTGCTAATAGGTGATGTAGTCGAACGGTATGGGGCCTCGATGCCATTCCCCACGCGTACATTGGTTAATGGCGATATTATTCACTAGATTTATCCACTTATCTGCAAATTAAACATCTCTTTTTGGGTAAAGGCGTTGATTGCCGTGCCTTGATAAGTCAGGTAGTTTTGTTGGTTGATGCCTGAATTTTGTGAAGGTATTCCATCCTTCTCTAAACTTGATAAAATCTGGTTTAGTTTTTACTCTGTCAAAGGCTATTTCCAGTATTTTTAGCTGCTCTTGAGTTATATCATAAGCCTCTATCGGGTCATGGTTTTTCCTAGCTGCTTAGATCTCTCTTTTAATTTTGCGCGAAATTGTTCGGCTCGCTGTGATGTTTCTTCTATGTATTGCTGCCTTGGGCTGACAGTATCTAAGTAGGGAAGGTTCTCAAGCTCTTCTGGAACTATCTCAAGTGGTTCTACTTTATCTACGCTGTAAGTACTATCCTCGCCAAGATCTCTTTCGAGAACTTCGGCTTTCCAAAAGTGATCAACCCTGCTGCCGTCTCACGTTGGATAGTGGACTTCATAGACGTTGACTACCGAGATATATCTTTCTTGCCCTTGCCTAGATCCCCCCCTCCCCCCAATAGCGCACTTTCAGAAGTTCCCCTGTTCCCTGTGCTGCTTGAATGTCAGCTAAGAACTACAAGCTGTCGAACCAATATAGATTTGCATGAAAGGCCTCTACAGCACTTTTCTTGGTTCCAAATAAGTATTGTCTATTAGTGGGTTGCAGGTTTGATAGCTAATCCTCAAGATCGTTAAATTCCTTGCCCTTGTTGTGTTTAAGCTCTTCAATTATCCAGCTATTTAGTTGATAGAGCCTTACTGACTTATCTGCATTTTTTCCTATTTTGAGGAGCCTGGTGCCCCGAAGATCTGGATTGCTTAATTTACTCCACGCAAAGTCTTGCTGGATGTAAACAGTCCCTTTCGAAAAATGTTCTAACGGAATCCAGATGCTCATATTTCTACTGACTATTGTTGTTGCTGTATCTGCTGCTGACGCTTGCTGAGCGATGCCACGTGATTGCCGCCTGCTTTCGCAAAAGCTGTCCGTACGCTTCTCTACTCTGTCGTCCTGTAGCTGTGGTGGTGCACCTCCACGATGTGCCCCATTGCCGCGGCGATCAGGGTGTCGTCCTTGACGATTACGTGTGCCCGGACGCTGAAGGTGTCCCTAAATGAGTAGGGCCGCAGCCATTCATCGCGGGTTTCGTATTCGGCCGTCAGCTTTGCCGAGTAGGGCAAGCGTCGCAGAACAGCACCCAGGCTTTTCCCGGACACAGTAGCCGGCAGCTTGAGTTGATCCTAGTTCTCTCCCAGATCAAAGGTGGTGCCGTCGACGGCCACTGCTTCCAGCCAGCGTGGATCGGTTTGTTCCTTAACCCCGCCGCAGTTGTTGTACGTCTTGCTCTTAGTGACGCGAAGTTGGGGTTCGCCATCGTCATTAGTGGCAAGGGCGATGAATGAGATTTCGCAAAGGCGGACACCAAACACCCTGCTGATCTTCATGATGTTGCCCCAGCTCTCAGGGAGCAACCGAATCAGCTCCAGTACCTCGTCAGCCGATTTCGCTTTTGACCTTGTACCATCGGTAGACACCAACGGTTACGAAATACATTCACGCCCGCCTGCATTGGCGAGTTGATCCAGCAAGTATTGAGTTTTGCGGCTACGTAGAGCGCTGCTTGAGTTCAGGAACCGCCTGCTAACACGACTGGATTGCAACGGAACTGCAATGTCCCGGATGCCGTATCGCGCCAGCATTACACCATCAATTGAGTTAGTTGGAGCGTTGAAACTGACACCCCGACAAATACAAAAAGTATTTCGAAATAGCTGGCCATATCCTTGAATCCTCAGAAGAGAAGAGAGGCAAAATGGTCCCGAACACTGTGCTGGGGGTGTTTGTTATGGCAGTGTTTAAAGTTGCCAATCCTAGAGTCTTTTACCTCTTAGGATCAGAAAAATATAATCCCGGAGAAGCTCGTGAGTTTTGCACAAGTCTACTGGGACGAAGTAAAGCCGGGATCTAGCTTAAAATTTTTAAAGACTGCGGTGGGCTGCTAGTCGGGGAAGCTGCTCTGTAGGAATGGTGTACCAGTAGTCTTGATTGCTCCAGCGCCGACGCCGGTGGCGCTTCTCGCGGCGGACCAGCTTGTACTCCACCAGGTAGTCCAGAGCTCTGTAGATCGTCCTCGTGCTGACTTCGGTGGAGAAACCGCTCAGGACTTGGTCGTTGACTTCCTCCCCACCGTAAACGTCGGAGATTCCTTCTCCTAGAAAGGCACAGCTTTATGATTCCTAGTTCAGGTGGGTTAACGCTTCGCTGCCTCGGGTCTCTGCAAGCAGAGAGTTGTGTGAGGCTCCACAAGAAGTGCAACAAAAGAGAAAATCAATCAGGTCCTTTTACCAAGAGCAACTTGGCTGTCGCTAAGTTTATCTAAGACGTGCTAACTCTGTGTGACAATAGCAGCAACTTACTATGGCTCTAATGGCTGGTTGTTTGAACTTGGGAATTTGCGTGTGCTAGTAGATCCCTGGTTACGTGGTAGATTGAGCTTTGCACCAGGCTCTTGGCTATTAAGAGGCGATCTTCTTAATGAAGAGCCTATTCCTGAGCATCTTGATCTTCTACTACTTACACAAGGCTTACCAGATCATACCCATCCACCAACTCTGTCAATACTGCCTCGTGAATTGCCGGTAGTGGGTTCTGCTTCTGCTGGAAAGGTTGTTAAAAATCTTGGGTTTAACAACGTAACTGTCTTGAAGCCAGGCAATAGCACAAAATTAGCGGAACTTAAAATCCGAGCTACAGCAGGAGCACCAGTACCTAATATTGAAAATGGTTATATCCTTGAGCATGCCCAGGGAAGTTTATACATAGAGCCCCATGGCTTTCTTGATCCCACAGTGACTTTTTGCCACCTTGACGCGGTGGTTACACCGATGGTAGATATCAAGATCCCTGGTTTGGGTACTTTTATACGGGGATGCAGTGCAGCTCCGCAATTAGCTGAGTTTTTCCAACCAGCTACTATTCTGGCTAGTACTACTGGCGGACAGATAAGCTTTCATGGGCTACTAAGCAACTTTCTACAAGTACGGGGCTCAGTTCAGAGCACAGCTGCTGATATTAAGTCAGCCATACGCTGCATCGAGCCAGAACCTGGCAAGCGCTATGTACTTATAAGGGCTTCATAGGTTAAAGGACTTAACCAAGGCCATATCAAGCTTCCTAACAGATTTAAAGGCATTGAGGTAATAAAAATCATTGCTGGTGCTTTGTACGTTTTAAGAGGAGCAGGTTAACAAACTTGCTAACTTCAACAGAGCAGTTCACCAAGAGTCGGCTCTAGGGGGCAAGTTTGTTAACAGATAGGTTAACCCAGGTAATTTTGTACGGGAATATTGCTTGATAAGGTATTTTAGTAGCATTTATCTATTTGGAGCTATGTCTAGTTTCCTATAAATAAGGGCATTTGTTTTCCTGGCGGGTAGATCTGAACTGCTAAAGCTTTAGCGTATAGTTAGCAGACTAAGTGCTTATGTATCTTTTCTGAGTCTTGTAGGAAACATGTGAGGGTAAAATCTCAGTCGAACATAGGTGATAACTATTCAATTTGGACAAGATCTCTAGAGCATCTGCTAAGAATTGTGACCTAATCCTCTTATCATTTTCAATATAGCTGTTCTATCTTCAACTGTAGTAGCTAGTCAGACAAGACCTAAAGCACTATCAAAGTAGTGGAATCAGCTCAAGCCACCGGGAGCATCAAGTAGGTTGATCAGGAGGAGAAAGTAAGCATTAAATTTATAGTGTTTTTATCCCATACCTAATCCTGAAATGTGGCAAGAGACTATAGCTAGTATTTAGGGTTTTCTGTCATCCAAATGACATATGAGCTTTGAGAAACTCTACTTCTCTAGGGCAAAAAGTGTTGGGATTAATTCTATTGACAGATTTCTGACCATTCACTAGCTACAAAGACAAATCAAACTGCTGGGCTTCTCTGGTCTCTAAACACAGTAAATAAGGTAGGCTAATTTGATGAGCTACAATGAGGTAACTCAGCAAACCAAGGTTAATCTGGCCTATCTCTATCTGTATCACATCAACCGCTTGTTGAAGCTAGTGGCTAGGCATAAGCTATGGATTACTCCCTCATAAACGCATAGGCTGGCTATTTGTTCTGTACTAATTGATAAAGCATCGCTTGCAGAAATAACAAATGATGGCAGCAGCAGCGTTTTCGGAGACTATAGAGAAATATTCCGTGCATCTTGAGAGTAGCTTTGCAATAGACTGAGCAACTGCGCAAAAGGTTTCTGCTAACAAGCACCTTTTATGGGTTAACTTATGCAAGAGAAAACTTCCTCACCAAAACAGATTGGGCTAGCTCACTGTCTGGGTACACCAACATCACTATTAACAGAAATGTCTTATTCGACTAAATCATCTGCTGACCCCTGCGTAACTACCTTCGGTGAGTTCGAGCAACTGGTGGATTATTCTCTGGTGAACACCTTAAATGCCGACCCTGATGCTGCAGAAGATGGTAATGATCATCATGCCCGTCAGGTCTTTTCTGGTCATTTTGTACCTGTAACGCCTACACCACTTAAGGAGCCAGAATATATAACCCATAGTAGTGCACTTTTTAGTGAACTTGGTCTGGATAGTAAACTAGTATTTAATGAGAGATTTTGCCAGCTATTTTCTGGTAATATCTCTATTGTGCGTGAGCCTATGCGACAAATCGGCTGGGCAACTGGTTATGCACTATCAATCTATGGCACCGAATATATCCAACAATGTCCATTTGGCACTGGCAATGGCTATGGTGATGGTCGAGCAATATCTGTATTTGAAGGAGTAATTAATGGCAAGCGTTGGGAAATGCAACTGAAGGGTAGCGGTCCAACGCCTTACTGCCGTAGCGCTGATGGACGCGCAGTACTACGTTCAAGTGTGCGTGAGTTTCTAGCGCAAGAATATATGCAGGCTCTAGGTGTTCCAACAGCACGCTCTTTAACACTCTATGTTTCTAAGTCTGAGACAGTTACCCGGCCTTGGTATTCTCAACACTCCTACTCTGCCAATCCTGATATCTTGATGGAAGATCTTGCGGCAATTTCAACTCGCGTAGCACCATCATTTCTACGAGTTGGCCAGCTGGAGCTGTTTGCACGTCGTGCTCGCAACAATACTCATCCAAGGTCATTAGAGGAGCTACACATGATCGTGTTACACTTAATCGAGCGAGAATACAAAAAAGATATTAATCAAAACCTTACTTTTACAGCCCAACTAGTTGAGTTAGCTCAACTATTTTGCGAGCGCCTCACTTCGTTAGTGGCCAATTGGCAACGCGTTGGTTACTGCCAAGGTAACTTTAACAGTGATAATTGTGCCGCTGGCGGTTTCACACTTGACTATGGACCATTTGGATTTTGCGAAATCTTTGACCCTAAGTTTCAACCCTGGACTGGCGGAGGTGAACATTTTTCATACTTCAATCAACCAATCGCAGCAGAAGCAAATTACCATATGTTTTGGAAAGCTTTAAGGCCACTATTCACAGAAGACACCGAAGCCCTAAAACAGTTTGACCAAGTGCGTCGCGGCTTTGAAAAAGCTATGGACAAGCAGATGCAGAGAATGTGGGCAGCTAAACTTGGTCTGACTGAATATAACTCTGAGCTGTTTCAGAAATTACTACAGTTAATGATCGATTCACAAGTAGATTACACAATCTTCTTTCGTGAGCTATCTCACATACCAAATGATCTGTCAGCATTGAAAAAGAGCTTCTACGTTAAGACTTCACAGCAACTTGATAAGCGATGGCAGTCTTGGCTGCAAAGCTGGCGAAGCCTCATCATTAATGCTAGCAACCTAACTGAGGTGTCAAAAAATATGAAGCTGACTAATCCAAAATACACGTGGCGAGAGTGGCTGATTGCCCCTGCTTACCAGCTAGCTAGACAAGGTGACTACAGCTTGGTTAGAGAACTACAGGAAGTGCTAAGTCATCCATATAGCGAGCAATCAGAAGAGGTAGAAGATAAATACTATCGCCTGAAGCCCAAAGCATTTTTCAACATAGGCGGCATATCTCACTATAGCTGCTCATCCTAAAGCTCAGTAGAAACTGAACTACTCCCAGTACTTTAACCAGGTAGAAGATTCTAAAGGGTTAGCATGGGTAATCTTGTGAGTTAGTAGTTCATGGATTAATACAACAATCCAGATTTGATCTACTTGAGACTGGCCACTGATAGCAGTTATCATAGATAGCTATCTACATAGCGACCCTCCAAGGTTTCTTCGAACAGCCAAGACCTAATAGTGCGCGCTTGCCTAGACATAGTAGGCAAACCCTGCAGCAATGTAGTAAAGATCAACCCCTTGTTTCTATATACTGTTTAGGGAAGCAGAAGTATAAGCCCTAAGCTAGTTACAGAGCAGTATTGACACTGCTACTGTGCTATGGATAAACTTAGATGCTTCTTTCCTGTTTCTGCTTATCATCATTACTGTTGAACATCTGTTTAAAACGCGTTATCAAACAGAGTGGAGTTTGTTTATGCACTAATTAGAAACAGATTACAACTCCTGGCCTGTTCTGGTAGTAGGTACTCTTGGCCAAGATATACCACTAGCTAACTTCTGCATTGGTAAACTTTGAACGCATGTTGGTTTCTGGTCGAGGTACTGAAATGACCAAGATTTTGATTTCTGGACTCTCTGTTAAGAATTCGGGAGCCACCTAGAGCCCGAGTCTTGAAAACTAATATCACAGCGCATACCACATCTTGGAATCTGCTACTGGATGATTTGCGCTCTTAACAATAGGCGGAGGTTAAGTCCAACTCCAGGCAGGTGCAGCGAGGAAGCAGCTGAAATCCTCCTGTAATGCCCCTAAACCACCATTCATGTAAATCCCTAAGCGCATCCATCCACAAGCCCCTTAGAGGGGCTTGTGGAGGCCTCTAAGGAAGTTCGGTCGTTAATCCACCACCAGATATCTGTAGCCTGATACCCAGACCTCTTTGATGGTTCTGCCCTGCTTATCCCTGCCTACAGCCCTTTCAGGACGCTCGAGGAAGCGTTTTTTGGAAGCTGTGGGAGTCGTGGGTTTAAAACCCTTAGCTGGGTTCTGCCACATCCTTCTGCGGATGCTGCCCAGCTCCTTAGCAATCCAATTCTGGTTGTTGATGTTCTGAGTAGCTACAGCGGCTTTTCTGGCGTCTTTAGCCAACGCCTGCTGTCTTGCTCTTTGCCTTTCTAATTCCCTTTGCCTCTCTTGCTTTTCTCGCTCTCCTTTCAGCTGAGCGCGAGTCTTGGGAACCGGAATGGATCCGAGCACCGACTGCAGCTTGGCTTCCTCCAATTCCACTGCCGGTTCCAGCTCTTCCAGCTCTTCCAGCTCTTCCAGCTCTGCGAGTGCCTGGTGGGGGAGATTTAGAGGGGGATTAGTTAGATCTGAGTTGTTAGTAAGAGTATATAGATACTGATTTGCCAACATTGGCAACTCTGTTTTGACAAGTTGTCTGCCTCTATTTGCCAAAGGTGTCAATTTAGTCCTAAAAGCAAGCGTAAGCGGGAGAGCTGCGATTAATGGGCCCAGCAGCTACTCTCGCGTTCCGGTCATTTTGGGATTACTGCTCAAAGAAACTCAATTTCTTGACCTGATACTGAGGCTGCGGTACGCTTAGTTAGGATTTTGGTTACCATTCTGTCCTGTTTACAGAGTAGCCAAAAACCTGGTGTGGGGCCACTGCCGCTCTAATTCGCTAATCTTACAACACCCATTGTTCCAAGCAGTCAACAATCGAGACGGCGTTCTGCTCAGCCATGGGTAGGTTTTGGACAGAGGGTTGCAGACATGGCTATAGCTCTACCTATGTGGGCTTTGAATACCTAAGCCCTGTGGGTATATCGCAATCCGAAGCATAGAAAAATGGGCAAGTGGCAAAGGTGCAGTAAGTATTTAGTGTCAGTGATGATAGTAGTCTGAGATTAGTACGAAATACTTATACTTTCTCAGTCAAGAGAGTTCAGGAATTGATTCCTGAACTAGGCAGACGAATCACCAGATCACTGAAGAAGTTTGAACGGACCTGATTGCTAAATAACCATAAAGAGAACTATTTGGTCAACTCCCGATGTATAGTGATGGCAATTCAGGAATTCAACCAGCATAACTTAGGACAGAGCATGACTAATTGACTAACTACTGTCTACTATTAAAAATATGAAAATAGGTCAATAGGCACTTAGATACGAAGCTATCTAGGCCTGAAACATGATACAGAGGGAAATATAACTGTATCTATTCCACCTCTGTGGAAGAATCTTGAAGCTCTAATCTAGCTTAGCTCGTTCTTCTGGAGTCAAGTACTCCTTTATGATTGGTGACTCTTTACCAGCTTCAAGAGCTGCTATGTCGCGCTCAATGTTGCTGACAAAAAGTTGATTCTTGTTAGCTTTAGCAATCTCTAAAGCTCTCCTCAGTTTTACTAATTGGTCATTGTCACACATGGCATCGATCCTTAAATTCTGTCCTTCGATTCTATCTGTCCAACTGCTTCATTCAGAAGCTTCTGCTACCTGTGGAAAATCAAGCACCTCTTCGAGTAGTTGGCCCTTAACATAGATTACCACTGATGAGTGGCTAGCACTGTTATCAACTCTGTTTGTGACTTGCCTGTGCTAAGATTTTAGCTGGTTTCAGATTAACTGATGGTGAATTCAAAGATTAGGAGTTTAACAAAAGCATCCGAGAAAAACCAGGCCGAGTAAGAGGAGAATAAATAAATTTTAGGGCCTCAAGCATTTAAAGACTGGTTGCTTATTCTACAGAGTTGCGAACACTTATTCTTAATCGTCAGTGATTGTCTGACTCAGTTATCGACTTATGTTTATTTTGCAGTTGCAGTACCTGTTGGAGAGCTAGTTCTTGCAAGCGCTACTGTTCATTTCTCGATCTGCTTTTCGGTCTACACTTTAGTTATTTCGGCTTCTAAAGCTCACTTCTTTGACCGATTAGAGCCTATCTTCACCCATTTCGTCCAAAGTTATCTGAGGCTACTTGGCACAGTCCGTCTGTTTAGACTTGTCCTGTTACACGTTCTGGCATAAGCTCGGAAACATTAGGCATAGGGTCAGGTTTGCCATCAGCAATAGCACGTGCACGTTGGTAGAACCAGCTTTCAGTGGTGCCAGTGGCCTCCATACCTTCAGCGATCTTTTTCCAGTTGTCAATCTCAGCTTGGTCCATTTAAGCCATTTTTGAATATGTGGGAACACCTTGCCAAGTTCACCCAGCAGATTGCAGGCGCTGCTGCAGTGTGGATGACCGCTCAAATACCTCGCTCAAAAAGCTACATCACCCTGATACTACTTCGGGCCAGGGCTGATCAGGTAGGGTCTGTCTCTAGTACTAGTCCACTTACTAGTCCACTACAAAATCCTTCTGGAGACTTGGGTCTTAGCTCTAGTTAAAACCAGCTTGCTACTGTCAGCTTGCGTGGAATCTTTCTTGGTCTCCAGAACTTCTACTACCTAAACTTTTCTCTTTAGCAAGAGAAGCATAATTCGGAAGTACTCTAATGTGAACTTGCTAGATTTGTGGCATTTCTATTTGGACTTATTTTGACACTGTCTGGCTAGTCTTGCAGACCTTTTCCTCTCCTTCGAGTTTTTATCCCGTACTTAATGAGGCATGTATGGTTTTCAAGTAAATGCTTGTTGAGCACAGCTCAAATCCCTTATTAACAGCAAATTTAAAGACGACCGCAAACCGCCTACCCAATACTGTTTTGGGTAGTATTTATGTCTATGTCCCCTGTCTACCCAAGCTATAATGAAGATAGCTACATCTAGGAAAGTTCGAATACTGGGCCAGTAATGCAATAAATGGCAGGACTTCCTAGGTACTAGTCTAGAGAACTTGGTTAGTTCTTTTAGTAGCAGAAATCTAGATAAAGATGCAGTGTTTGCATCGCCGAACGCAATCTCGTGGGTGGCTTTAACCACTTAGCTAAGTTGCCCTTAGTTAAAGGCCTGATTGCCTTCTCATTCGGACCAGAAACTGGTAGCCTAATTGGGAATTGTAGGATCGCTCTATAGATATAGTCTGTCTAGGTTTTAACCTCCTTACTCTAGCCCCATGCATCTGACAATTGTAGGTTGCGGTTATGTGGGGATGGCACTAGCCCGTCACCTGCAGGAGCGCCGGCCCAAACTACGACTAACTCTGACAACAACCCAGAATGATCGTCGGGCCGAGCTCGATCCATTGGCAGACCAAGTTGTAGTGTGTGAAGCCCAGAGCCAACTTGGTCTGTACGAGGCACTAAATGGCTGTGATATAGCTGTTTTCAGCTTTGGTCCAGCGGGCAACCACCAAGTGGATGAGGCCGGCTACCGTCACATCTTCATCGACAGCTTTGCTTGTCTGGACAAATTGCTACCTGAGCTGGCCACACTAAAGCAACTTATTTATACAAGTAGCTGTTCGGTGTACGGTGATGCTCGTGGATCCTGGGTGGATGAAGCCACACCACCTAATCCACGTGATGACTTAGGTGCTGTGATATTAGAAAGTGAGCGGTTGCTTCAGTCGATGGCCTCAAGTTCACGGCGGGTTTGCTTGCTTCGCTTAGGTGCACTGCACGGACTAAGTCGAGATCTGAAACGACGCTTTAGGTCATTAGCAGGACAGAAATGGAATAGTGACGGCCAAGAATACACTAACTGGATTCATGTTGACGATGTAGCAGGAGTTCTCACAGCAGCTATTGATGGTAACTGGAGCGGCGTAGTAAATGTAGTCGATAATACACCGATCTCTATGTCAGAATTGTTAGATAGTACCTTACAACAACAGGGTCTGGAGCCAATTCAGTGGAGCAAAGAAGTGCGAGGGAGCATATGTAACCGCCGCATATGTAACGCCCGGTTACATAAATTGGGCTATCAGCTAATCCATCCGAGTACAGCACCAACTATCGGCAGTGTAAATGTATGTGGTGACCCAAAGAGACTAAGACCATGACACTGCAGTATTTTAACACCCCGCTACGACTTAGAAAAGCATTCTATTACTATAATAATCGACTAGATATTGCAAATACAGTAGGTTCCGTCAAAACCTTGTCTGGAAACAGGCTTATCTTTAGGAAAAGCTCTTAAACAATCAATTAATAGCTTCCTCCATCTTTGCTAGAGAAGTGTAGTATGCCAGCTGCTGATGAAATTCTCCAGGAAAACTTTTACTAAACTCTATGTCACTAGCCTTCATATTTAAGGATAACACCGTAATCTTTGCCCTCAACACTATAGTAAGGCTAGCTGTTTTCCATTGCCTAGAACATGTCTTGCTCGTTCTTCTTGATGTCAATCAAGGTATCTGCCCACTTAAATTAAACTTCTAATGACAGCCTCTGAGGTCTTAGCACGGGCAGGTGCTGCCTATGTTCATGAACTTTCTTTCATGGTCTCTTATGCAGCACTATTCGCCGAAAGAATCTGGATTCAGGCCAACCCTGACAAGCGAACTGTTGTTTGCCTTATCATTACAGATATTGTCTACGGGTTGTTTGCTGTTTTATTGTTGCTTAGTGGTACTGCACGTGTGCTTTACTATGGTCAAGGGACAGAATTCTATACACAAAATCCTATATTTTGGTGGAAGATAGGGGTTTATCTGACAATTGGTCTGACATCTTTATACCCAACCATTACCTATATTACTTGGGTAATTCCTCTTCGTAAGAATGAACTTCCTGATGTATCTAAAGGGACTACAAGCCGGATCATTTGGATTATTAACCTAGAACTACTTGCATTTACCACTCTTCCCTTTATGGCTAGCCTGATGGCTCGTGGTATTGGCCTTCCCTGATAAACCTAATCTACAAAGTTTATGTGATAATTATTTAGATGCCATTCCAGTATTGTGTTTCATTAACTTTACTAGCTTATCGAAAGAAATGCTACAGAACATCAAGGAGCTAGGTTTCTAAAACCTGCTGGCATCGCAACTTATACTGTAAGTGACTAGCAACCTCAGTTTGTGCTGAGGTAGTAAGCTAACAGGAAGCCTTTCAAGCAGAGTACCAGATCAAACCTTTGCTTTTCTTTAAAGATTTATGCCAATAGCAATAGGCGTTTGCTAAAAGAGTATAAGACAAGTATAGTTTAGTATTTCATACATCATTATGCCGCGTAGCCAACCACCTAATAGGACCAAACTTGCTATTCCCAACTGAGATCTTCAGCATAGTACTTCTAGATACTATACGGAAGTTTGAGAGCTCACCTTTATAATGGGTGAAGCAAGCTACCTAAGGTCTAATTAGCCCTGAATAAATAAAATTGATGGACAGCTTGCGCCTGATATTCCCAGCTACGATGCGAAATAGAGAACCTATCGCTGCATTATTAGCACAGGTATTACCCTCATCTGGCGTAGTGCTAGAGTTAGCTAGCGGTAGCGGTGAGCATGCAGTCTTCTTTCAACGTATCTTCCCTAGTTTACTCTGGCAGCCCAGTGATCCTGATCCACGGCACCGCCAGAGTATCGACTCCTGGGTACATCATGAAGGCTTATCCACAAAGATGCCTGCAGCACTAGATCTCGACGTGTTGCGAAGGCCATGGCCTTTATCAGAATGTTTGGCTAAGGATCTCAGAGTCATAGTCTGCATTAACCTACTGCATGTCAGCTCACTGAGTTGCACCAATGCTCTAACTCAAGAAGCAGGTAGGCTACTTGAACAAGGCGGTCAATTAATAATCTACGGGCCTTTTAACTACAAAGGCCAGTTCACCAGCACGGGCAATATGGCCTTTGACACATCTCTACGCAGCCACAATCCACTATGGGGTATCCGGGACCAAGAGTGGGTAGAACAGCAGGCCTCAAACCATGGCTTTGAACTACTACAAGCTCACTCTATGCCTGCACATAATACCTGTCTTCAGTTTATCAGGAGAGCCTGATCCTACAAAGACTAATCACTGCTTTCCTTAGATGTCTAAGAATTCAACAGATACAGGCTGGCCTGTTATCTTAGGGACGTGTAGCTTTTAGCAATTTTGTATAAGCTGTATCCTAACATCAAAATCTTAGGCTGTCCTCTGGGCAAATTGCAGGCTTTGCAAGTAAGTTAACATAAAGTGTTACTATCAATAGACAAAGCTTTGATAAGCAGCTACAGTTTCTATAACTGCAAGTTTAACGAGTGGCATATCTAGCTAAAACTGGTGGCTGCTAACCATATCAAGCAGTGAGTAACAAAAGAGATCTGCTGACTGCATTTTTTCTAAATGGATATGGATTCGCATCAGCACGTCCGATCTCTGCTCAAATTACTTTGCAGCAGGGGGATTATTACCATAGATTTAGCCACTTCAAGTCGAGAAGTGATCAATGGCAATTATTTGGGAATAAAGGGCATCAGGCTATTGGGTTTCTGGGTATAGATTGGAACAGCTTCGTAGCTACTCTAGCCTAAATTCTGAACAGGTAGATAAAGTATCACAAGTTATAAGAAGGTAGGCAGGCTTTCTGCTAGATTGCTTGCTAGAAAGCTTCCTCACCTATTCAAATAAGTTATTCTGCTTTAGATCTAGTGGTCTTGGCTTATCATCGTTCGAAGACCTAATTATAGTTGCTAGTAGCTTTAGCTTCTCATTTTCTGATTCAGCCGCTTGCATAGCGAGAAAGTTCTTTGCAGCTCTCTCCTGAGCTAGTCGTGCTAATAAGCTAAGAGCTGTCTGCTGTAGTGTCTCGATATCTCTACATTCTCGTATAAATCTTGAAAGCTTCTCACTTTCAAAGGCTTGATCAAGACGGTGTTCAATAGGTTTCATTGTTTTGACACTTTAGGGAGGTGAGTTGATAGTAATTTTTCTTTTTAGAGTAAGCAATTGTGAGCTGGACTACACTCATAGGAACCTAGTGCTAACTAGCGTGCAAGCACTAGTTACATAGTCGTCCATCAATTACTAGCAAACACTTTCTCAAGGTAGCCTGGCTTGACAGTGCCATGACCTGAGATAGATCCAGCAGAAAGCCTAATCATAGAGCCAGATACTTGATATGTGATTATTGAGAAATTCAGCCTTACTCACATGTTCAGGATTAACCCGCTTTAGCGTAGCTTCTTGGAGCCAATGTTTTTGGGTATATGACGCGGGGTCCATCGAGAGAAATGTATGTGAAGAAATATTAACACATTTTAGGCACATCAGCAAGATTTCCAAGACCTCAGTGGTGGAAAGGTTTTAAAGGGCCCTTCCAGGCCCCATGAGTCATTTAGGTGATATCCAAATGACTCTGCTCCGATCGCAGACAGGCACTTTAGAAAAAAGTCTAGACCCTCTCTAGCCAACTGGGTTGATCTTGCCATTCTCTTCACTCTGTAAGTTCTCTGAACGGCTTCTACGGAGTCTGCTGTCATCAACTGCAGCACTCGCTTTCAGCGCTAGCAGTAGCTTACGACTCCACTTCTCTAGAATCTTCCTCGGATTCTCGACACAGCAGTATCCTGTACCCTCCCGGTTAATGCTGTATATCGTGTTAGAGAAACTATTAATAAATGAGTAAAGCACATATGAATAAATGCCTCTCAACGTATAGAAGTTTCTCTTCTCGCTGCAGAAGCTGCTGCCAGCCCTTTAAGAAATGACTCGGAAAGTTCCCACCTCTGGCTAGGTTCTGAGCTTCAGGAGCTCGGAAAGGCTGGTGGTTTGTGAGCTACGTTAGACTGGCTCGATACATTCCTGACAACGAAAGAGTTCGACCGACTGCCAGCCTCGGGTTTAGGTGTCAGGCTTTGAGGTCAGCTGGTAGTATCCAGCTCCTTGTTTTCCCTCCATCTGTACTTGTCTTCTCGTGACCAGTCACCACCACATCTCCTCTTCGTCCACTGTGCGCGGTCCCCGAAATAAACTCGATCACCGTATTGTTCAGTTTTCTAAGCCTGTACTTACACTTTCTGATCTCAAGGCTGGAGTGTGTCGAGCTTTTGGCTGCAAAAATACGAAGGAGCTGCGCAAATCGAGTGATTTTAATATTGCAATCTCGGGCCGCGCTCTGAACCTGAGAACCAAGGCTGATTGGACCAAGCTTTATCGTGAGTGGGTTCGAGTTCCAGATGCAGAACGGAATAAAATAGGGCCGACTTGCATCAACGGTATAGACGTTTTGGAGAACTTTCGTCCTTGGCATGTCTTTGGCTTGAAGCCTTCAACGGCAACAGCCGATGACATCAAGGAGGCTTTTCGACGCCTTGCGAAAAATCATCATCCTGATCTTGGCGGCGATAAGCGCGTTATGGAACGTCTTCAGAAGATGCGTGATTCTTTGCTTGCTTTTCGTTAACCATGCCTCAATCCTCTTCCCAGAGCAAGTCGTGTCGGCGTCGCGAGCGCGACTCTTTTAGCCACGAAGAAGCAGCAAAAGTGCTCGGTATTTCAAGAAAGAAGCTTCATCGAGTATGTACCTTCTTTGACTCTAATTCAGAAGATGAGTGGGAGCTAATAGAGGGGGAATCTTTCGAATACGAGCCCGGGCAAGCGAAAAAGCGTCGCTTTTATGAGGAAGGTCTGATGGCTATCGCTAAATATTTAGAAGAGACGGAGGGAGGAAGTGTTCTGGCTCAAATCAAAGAGTTCTTTACTCACCATCGAGCCCGTGTCACTAAGGCTTTGGTTCAGCGCCGCATCGTCCAAGTCACCCAAGATCGGTCTGATTTAGTCATTTGCGGTGACTCTGTATTCTTACAGCAGCGATCTGTGGTGAGGGTTCTTGGGACAAATGGAAAGGGAATGGCTGGAGCTCTTCGACGCATTGAAGAAGATAGTGCTGGTTTGGATGGTGTCGAGAGCCTGGAGAAAGATGTTCATTTTGCTGACTTCGATGATCTACCTGGACGGCATTGGAGCCAGCGCGGAATTTCCCGGCTCGCTCGCACCATGTACGAAAAAGGCCGCATAACGAAGGCCCGTAAGGCATGGGTGAAGGCTGTAGCTGATGTGGCGGAGGACTGCTTTGAAGTCCAGCGAAAGGTGCTCCAGAGTCACGAATCCCGTGTCCGTGCAGCAAAAGATCGTGCTCGCAGCAAGGCCAAAGCCTGTGCTGTAACTCAAAGAAAGCCTGCTCCTACTGATGACCCTCCGGTTGAGCTGGATGTCCATCATCTTTTCGACGAGTCCAATCGCCCTGACTTGGCTTCATTGGAAGACAATCTTTTGGTAATTACTTCTGCTCTGCACAGAAACTTTCACAGGTGGCTTGGCTCTCAGTCCTGCGAACCTCAACATTTTGTTGACTATCTGCTTCGGAATGAACTTAACCACTTTGAAGGTGGTTCTCGTGACCGCGCGCGACAGCAGAGGCGGTTGCAAAAGCTGATTCACCGTTTGGAGCTCCTGCAAGCCCGGTACGAAGGCGAGCGATTGCTTTACTGACTTGCCTTGCTTGCATCATGTGCAAGCTCTTGCCGATTGACTGGTGATCCGAACAAGCTCAACAGAATTAAGGGAATAACATCCCATTGAGACGCAAGAGCACTGGCGCTGCCCCCATAAGGACAAGTTGATCGTAGGCAAGAAGCAAATCCAGTCAGTACTTGAAGTTCTCGACAGAGAACGCAAAGAACTCATCAGGCCTATGGACAAGGGAGGCGTGATCGTCTTCGAGTCCTGCGGGGATCTGATTACTGCTTACGACTTCTACAGCCGCCATTGGGGCTACTGAACAAATAGCTACCAAGCACGGCAATAAGGTCTATTTCCAACTACTGCTCGGTCTGGCAAGAGCACTGCTTCTCGAGCAGCAACCAAAAGACAAAGGAGTCAAAGCAACCGCTTTAGCCCGTGAAGCCACCTACGACTGGCTGAGCTCTGTAACCGAGCCGACAGTTATGGAAGCAGCGGAGGCAATCGATCACGCAAGCTGGAAAAAGTTTGTTCAGAACCGCGTCGCCGGACGAAAAAGGAGAGCAGCAACCAAGACGAAGTAAGCAGAGCCGGACAACCCAATAGAAATAGCTAAGCAATCAACAAGGCAATAAACAAAGCCACAGTCACGCAAGAAGAAGCAAAGGCAACGCTCTGGTTGGAGATTGGCGGAAAAGCATTTCTTACAAAGAAATCGAAGAACTTAGAGCCGCACTACTTCCTCTAGGCCGTGCGCTCGCAAATGGGAGCAAGGCTAATCGAGTAATAATTACAGAAGCACTTCTTCAAACCAAAGAAGAAGCACTAGGCAAACGAGAGTTTGCTGGCTGCTCACAGTCCATGGGTCAGCTGTGGAAAGAGCTGAATAAAACAACCTAAAGGGCGAGATTGCCTGCCTATTCCCAGTGGGAGTCGAGGTAGCAGCTTATCTTACAAAAGAGCACACAGTACAGACATACTCAGCCAACTCATTCCAAGAGAGATGATTAAGGGGTATCAGCAGCCTTTTAACCAACCGGACGAAACCACTAAAATCGGAAGGCGGATGGGCGATATCAATCGCCTACCCTCCCTGGAGAGAAACAAGAAAAGAGCCGTTCACTGAAGATCCGTGGCTGGCCGGTGCAAAAATCAGCTGCCCTGAGTCAATTAAGGACATTGAGGCAAGACGAATCTATACAGCTCACCAGCTCTGCAAGGAGTAAGACATACACACTTATCTCTCCAGCAATTGGATTCAGTAGCTCAAAAGACCTTGAACTATTTAGAGAAGAGCTTATAAACAGCAATTGGCTTGACACAATCGTTGAAATGCCCACAGGGGCCTATCCCGGCACATCGCTTGCAGGGCTACTATTAATACTTATCCACAAACGCAATCGGAACGAAAAGATAGCAATAGTCTCCAGCAAAACCCTACTGGCCAGCGTCAAGAAAAAGCTGGAAGACCTAAATGGGACCCAAAGGCGATCGAGGATTTAGCTTTACTCTTAAACGATCTCAGAGATTCAGAGACATACGAGCTAGTCGATACCAAGGAAATTCAAGAGAACGGCTACAAGCTTCAAGTTGGCAGATACCTGAAGTCAAAGGAAGACTTCGCGATAAAAGATTTTTTGACTTCAAGAGACACTGTCAACCTTGGAGATATTGCTGAGATCAAGCGCCCTCTTGCTTCTCTATGGAAAGAAATCTGAAACAGGCATATCTCTTAGAGAAGCAACTCTTGGGGACATCAGTGACTCAAGCTTAATTAGTCAGGGATCAAAGGCCATTCAGATACCAGAAACGGTTATCGCCAAAGGGCGGGACCAACTGCTGGTTAAGGGCGATGTCCTCTTGTCAATCAAGGGGAGCATCGGAAAATTGGAGTCGTGGGCAAGTTGGAGGAACCAACAGTGCCTGGACGAGCATTCTGCGTCGTGAGGCTTAGGCCCAACGTAACCCTCAATGCGAATGCTCTTGTCCAATATCTCCGAAGTGAGATTGGACAGTCCCCATTACAAAAGCGTTCTCAAGGAACCGGCATGGCCTTCATCCCAATAGGCGAGGTAAAGAACATTACTGTCGTAGTTCCAAGTAAGGAGGAGCTCAAGCACTCGCAGGAGCTTTTCTAAACATCTTCAGCGCTAAGCCAAGAACTAAAATGCCTGGCGCATCAGCTTGAGACTCTCTCCAGCCAGGGCTGGTTGCAAGACCTCCCAACTGCGCAAGGCGCTAAAGCGACGTAACGCGCTGGTGCACCCTAATCCAATCCGGTTAATACTCAAATCACGACGCGATACGCGTTTCTTCATCCAGTATCCCGACACAACAAATCTCTCCAGCTTTATTTGGTCAAACGCTGACCTCCTCAGAGGAGACTACAAGCGCAGCGATTTCGGCAAGGTCACTTGCAAAAACCAGGGCAACACGAAGACACATGGGAGCAAACGCTGTCCGGATCTGAAGAGTAGGCACTCAAACAGGATTAGATTCCTGTTCCCAGTTCCAGCACTTCACCGATGAGATGCGCTGCCTGGGGATGGAACCCTCATGGAGGTGGCAGTAGGTGGACTCGTTGACGGCAGTAGAGGCAGCAGTTGAAACCTGCTCCTGCCATCCACGGCAGTCCATACGGGAGAATGTTGTTAGTCATCACGCTGCCTCTGGACACCACCCGACTTGCTTCTCCCGCCTGGTCATCCAGTGGCCAGCAATTCTTGGGTGAGGTGCTCGCCGTGAGGAGCCTATCTCCATGCGCTCAGGGATAAATTCTGTTCCAAGAACGCTCTTGAATTAATCATGAATATCAGGCTTGCAAAGGCAGCAGATTTAAACTCAATCCAAAAAGTCATCAAAGCGGCATTTCCTGGCGAAGAAAGCAAAGTCATCAATGAATTTGCTGCAAACCTTTCCATAGAAATAACAAGTCCACCAATTAAGTCGTTGGTTGCCGAGTTTCAAAATCAAGTAATTGGTTATGTGTCCTATAGTCCGGTATTCTTGAAAACTTCTTCGGGCATATCTGGGTATATCCTTGCCCCGCTTGCCGTGTCTCCAGAGCGCCAGAGACAAGGCGTAGGTTCAGGTCTCGTCAAATCTGGAATAGAAATGCTCACCCAAGATGGTGCTTGCGTTCTGCTCGTTTATGGAGATCCCAATTACTATGGACGATTTGGCTTCAAAAAAGAGACAGGTGATGCATTTATCCCCCCATACCCACTGAAATATCTCTTTGGATGAGCAGGCATGATGCTGAATGGAAACCGCATACCCAATGAACCAATAAATTTTAACTGTGTTACGGCATTATCCAAATCAGATTTGTGGTAAGGCAGCAGAGAGAAAGGAAGAATTCGAAACCACTGTCATGGACATTTTCTAGACACCTCTTCTCGATGGTTCGGCGCTTCCTCAATCGCGTTAGGGGCGACGACCAAGAACGGAATCGGAAGAGTCAGGAAAGGGTGTCGAAACTTTCCGCATTAGATTCAAGTCCCAGCCTTTTGACAGTTTGGCGATTGTGCTCGATCGTTAGCGACAGGTCGAGGGATCGTAGGGGTAGTTACCCACCGACTAAAAGGCGCAGATTTCGCGATTGCCGGGTCGGGTTATGGAGCAGGGAATCGGCGGGCAATTCAGAGCAGGAGCTGTTAAGCTCGTTCTCCACGGTATCGCCGCTACATAGAGTCAGTTATGTCTGGATTTGAAGACAGTTTGGTTATTGGGATATCGGCGTGCTAATTGTTTCAACCTAAAAACCGCTTGTGATTTGTATGCCCTGACGGCAAGGCAATGTGGAACCTATCTGTCTCATTGCTTGTTAGATCCCTGGATAGACGGTCATCTACCCAGAGACTCAGAAGGGTTTGTTGCAGAACCTTAGTCAGGGACGGGCTCCTTACCCTTCCAGCTTTACCAAAGCTCCGTAAGCTTAGCCCACTGCAAGCGGACCGTCAACCCATCGGTCAATCGGTCCATGATCCGCATTCAAAAACCCCTCGCCGGCATCTGCTTCAACCTCATCAAGAGCTGGGTAGAGGTCGCCCGCCGCGGTAAAGGCGGTGATATTGACGCCAACGGCACACCGTGGACCAGGCTGCCAGCCCGCGAGCTGCGTGACCAAGTCCTGAGCGGTTTCTCCACCGAAGTCAGCACGAGGACGATCTACAGAGCTCTGGACTACCTGGTGGAGTACAAGCTGGTCCGCCGCGAGAAGCGCCACCGGCGTCGGCGCTGGAGCAATCAAGACTACTGGTACACCATTCCTACAGAGCAGCCGACAGCTACAGCCTCTAGTGGTTCAGAGACCAGCAAAACCCAGTCTGGGAGTCAATTGACACAGGTGGCGAATACAAGTGCACAACTTGTGCACATACAAGCGCCACTGATGGCGAATACTCTAAATACTCTTTCTAAAGAATCAGATCTAATAAAACCGCCGCCAGAAGGTATGCCGCCACCAGCTGTGGATCTGGAGGAGGAGTTGGCTTTAGAACCAGCTGATTTGCAAGCGGTGCTTAGCTCTATTCCAGCTCCCAAGACAGCTAGTCAGCTGCAAGAGGAGCGGAAGAAGAAAGATAGACAAAGGGAATTAGAGCAACAGCGAACAAAGCAGCAGGCACAGGCCAACGACGCCAGGAAGGCTGCTGCAGCTGCGCGAAATATCAATAACCAGAACTGGATTGCTGCTGAACTAGGCAAGATTCGTCAGAGGATGACCCAGAACCAGGCCAAAGGGTTTAAACCAACAGCCCCGACCACCTCTCGAAAACGGGTTTTGGAGCTGCCTGAGAGGCCTGTAGGCAGGGATAGACAGGGTCGAACCGTGAAGGAGGTCTGGGTATCAGGCTTTAAGTATCTGGTGGTGGATTAACGGCCAAGCCTCCTCAGAGGCTTCTAGAAAGACCTGGAAGGCGTCTGTAAACACATAAACGTAGGAACCCATGACTAACGACGCAGAGGCCTTAGAGGGGGCTTTACAGGGAGATTTTCGATTCTTCCTCAGCGCCCTCTGGTGACAGCTTGGCCTGTCCCCCCACCAATAGCAGCGCAGCTGGTCATTGCCGAGATGCTGCAATACGGCCCTGACCGGCTCATCATCGACTGGGACTACAACTCCAACGAGGACTTGTCCATCGAAAAAGGCCCGCCCTGCCCCGGCAGCTGCTGGAGGAGCTGGAGGTGGTCTCTCCTCGGGGCCTGCCTGTTTGTCCGTGGCTGAGAAATCCAGTGGCTTCCATGGCCACTGGAGCCGAGGGGGAGCTGGCTTTCAAGTCCCTGGCCCAGTGCCGAAAGCTCCTGACCTACAAGAACACAAGCCTGGAGATCACCTCTCTCCATACCCTGCTCTACCGCTATGTGATGCAGTGCCGAGAACCTGGAGTCGGTTTGTCGTTTCCGCCAATGACCTGCTGAGGGATCTGGGTTTGGATGCCCGCCGTAAAAGTGGCCTCACGCGATCCAACCTGCTGAAAGAGATCGGGAAGTGGCCTTTCCCGCTGGGTCTGGCTCAGTGCGAGGGGGGTCCTGGCTGAAAGGTCGGGAGAGATATTCCATAGGGCTCGGGCCCATGTGGTCCATCTCCATAGCCGGGTGGAGATTCACTGGCCGGAACAAGTCGTGGAGGCCCGGTTCCAGAAACCCCTAGCCCAGATCCAGGAGGGGAAAACGAAAAAGCGGATCCGGTAGACTCAGGCCCGCCTCCTGAACCAAAGGCCCACCAATAACGCAGCCCAGCTGAAAGCCGCCATAGAAGCCACGGGTCTTACCCAGAGAGCAGTGGCTCCACGTCTGGGATTTCCAAGGGTTACCAGGTTAACTGGAATAATCCGGAAAGAAAGGCCTCCCTCTGGAAAAGCTCAGGATCTATCTAGCCCTGCTGGAAACCCTGAAGGGAAAGAAAGCCTGAAAGGGGATGTGATTTCCGAAGCACACAGTGTTAGCGGTTCCTGTAGCTACAGCCCTACCGCAGCCCGAACCAGTCTCCTTAGCTGAGGTTTGGCCCAGTTCCGTAACCGCAGCCCCCTGCTCTGCTAATGCCGGGCGAACCGAGCGGGTGGCCCCCCAGTTCCGATCCCTGCTGATCCGGCAAATGTCCGGATTTGTGTACGGTTTCCCCCGGGTTCCACCACGGCAGGCAAACCATTATATAAATATGTCTTACGCGCTTGCTTGAGCGCGGTACGGGAGATGAAGCCCCGTATTTGACCCACACCCAAACTAATTACTGTGATACAAACACTCAGGCATGAAGTATTTGCAAGACCCCGCCAAGGCTGGCGAC